>CAJXVQ010000840.1 GCA_913060685.1 uncultured Verrucomicrobiales bacterium | reverse complement strand
TCTACACAGAGTAGATCGTCGGCAGCGTCAGATGTGTATAAGAGACAGGTTCTAGAAAGTGGCAGTCGGCACAACCACCGGTGGTTTTGTAGAGATCGAGGCCGCGTTTTTGTGAGAGGGAGAGAGCCTTTTTGTCGCCTGCCTGATAGCGGTCGAAGGGGGAGTCGAAGGGGCGGAAGGTGGGGGATTTGAGGAACTCAACGAGGGCCCGGAAAGCGTGGTAGGTGAGGTCGTTGTCGTCGAGGAGAACTTCAGATGGCAGGGACGTGATGTAAGGTTTGTTTCGAAGACGCCGGGCGAGTTCCGCTTTGTCCTTGAGGTTCATTTCATGAGCCTCGAAGAAGGGTTGGCTGACTTGGGCAAAGAGATCTTTGGCCCGACCATCCTGGAAGAGGCCGCCTTCCCAAGCGAAGATTTCGGAGCCATCAGGGAGAAGAATGTCCTCATACGCGAAGGGCGGGATAAGTGCCGCATACATCAGCGAAGGGGCATTGCGGGTGCCCGCGAAAGTGGGGTTGGCTCCGGGGGAGACGCGTCGAGGATCAGCGAAGGCGTGATCAGGTTGATGGCAGGTCAGGCAGGATTGGCCGGGGGGATTCGAAAGGGTGGTGTCGGTAAAAATGAAACGCCCGATCTTGGCAAGATCGGGCGACTGGTCGGCTGATGCAACCCAGGGGATCAAGAAAAGAGCGAGAATCCTGGGAAGCACGGTGAATGATCCGGTGGGAAGGGGTTTACTTCTTGGTGCCGAAGTGCTTCTCGAAGTCGTGCATGAGATCGTGCAGGGTTGCGACGTCTTTGGCGTCTGTGGACTGCTTGCACTTCATGGCAGAGACGATGACCTTGTGGCAAAGGGTGAGCTTGGCAAGGTAGGCTGCATTCGCGCTCTCGGCTTCGGCAAGTTTGAGGCGCTGGGCGAGGAAGTAGTTGAGCACCTTATCCTGAATGGCCTGGGCATGAGATTCTTTGTTGACGATCCAACGGGTGAGCTGGTGGGCGTTTTTGGCGGGGTCCTTGGAGAGCGCAATGATTTGCTGGGAGGCCTTTTCGATCGTTTCGAAATCGGTGTGCATGGAAGCAATGACATTGTCATCGGCGTAGATGCCACAGGGGATCTGGCAGTGAGCCGAGATGGTTGCGGGAGCGAGGAAGGAGAGGGCGCAAAGGGCGAAGATAGAACGTTTCATAGCGGGAGTAGATTAGCGAAAGGGGAGGAGGGTGCAAGTGACTAAAAAGCCAGATGGTGAGAAGGGCTTCGATTTTGCCTATGGGGCGGGGGAGTTCGGTGGGTTTGGAGTCGTAGCAGTCGCATTTTCCTTCATTGGATTTTTGTTTACGAAAGGGCGGTGTGCAAAGAACGAAAAAACCTCCGGCTCGTGGGAGCGGGAGGTTTTTGGAATTTGACAGGGATGTTCCTGTCACTCTGTTTGTGGAATTAAAGGATGAGGTCTTTGGTGTCGCCGCCGCAGTTTTTGCCGACGGAGGCGATGCCGTTGTCGCGGCCGGATTCGGTTTTGTATTGCTGGGACTGGCCGATGATCTGGCCATTGCCGGCTTTGAGGACGAAGTAGTGCTTGCCGTTCGAGGCTTCTTTTTTCTCGAAGTTTGCTTCATCGGCTCCGTTATTTGTGACCGAAGCGATGCCATTTTCCGCTCCCTTTCTATCGGCGTAGCCTTGGGATTGGAGGATGATTTCGCCGTTGCCAGCTTTGAGGCGGAAGTGGAATTTCTCGGTTTTGTCGCTTTGGAAGAGTTCGTACATAGTTGTTTTGAATATTCACGACAAGGAGAGCCGAAATTTGCCCGTTTGTCAGGGGAAAGTTTACCTAAGTTCGTGGAGGAAGATGGCAGAGGCGGAGGCGACGTTGAGGGAGTCGACCTCGCGGGTCATGGGGAGGTAGGCGAGGTGGTGGCAGAGGGATTCGATTTCGGGGCTGAGTCCGAAGTCTTCGGGCTGTCTCTTATACACATCTGACGCTGCCGACGATCTACTCTGTGTAG
>CAJXVQ010000839.1 GCA_913060685.1 uncultured Verrucomicrobiales bacterium | reverse complement strand
CTACACAGAGTAGATCGTCGGCAGCGTCAGATGTGTATAAGAGACAGGGCCGATGCTCTTCCACAGTGGAGAGTGAGGTTGGCCGGCAGCGAGTGTTAAGGAACGATTGTTGCCGGGGCTCAATGGCTTGCTGACCAGGTAGTTCGCCTTCTCCGGGATGACATAGCGCACGCCGCCACGAGGATCCGGCATGTCGCCGAGATACCGAGGAATCAGGTGGATGTGGACATGAGGAACAGTTTGACCGGCGGCCCCTCCCGAGTTGAATCCGACATTGTAGCCGTCGGGCTGGGGGGAAAGTTGGATGTCGAGCAGACGCTTGGACTCTTTCACCAAAGCCATCAGCGCGTCTTGTTCCTCATCGGTGGCGTCGAACCAAGTTTCGACGATGCGCCTAGTGGTGACCAGCACGTGTCCGGGAGAGACCGGGAATCCATCGAAGATTGCAAAGGCCAGATCGTTCGAGCAGAGCCAATCGCCCGCCGGAACGGCGAGGAAAGGTGACTCGAATTGGCTCATAGGCGGATCAAACAAAATCAACGTTAGCGGAGCAATGAAATTGGAGAACGGACATCTACAACCGCACCCGGGAAATCTTTAACCACTTCAAGCTCCCCTTCGACTCCCCGCCTCCCGCAGTTTGATCTCCCCCAAATACCTCGCTCGTCGAGAACACAGCAACTGTCTGGAAATCTTTCGCTCAAAGGGAATATGGGAATCCACTTTCCTATGGAATAACAATAAGTATAACTCCCGTGTGACCTTTTGCATTTCGTTTAGAAATGCACATTTGATTTCGTATGCCAGAACAGGAAAAATATTGGAAAACCGTGACTCGTTCCCAGTTCCCTTGGGAACAGGAGGCGCTGGACTTTATCTATGAGCAGTTTCCGGCGCAGGACAATTACCGGGCATGGGCGAATTTTGAGTTCATCGCGGACGATGGCTCCATTAATGAAGTCGATCTTCTCGTGGCCTGCCCACAAGGGGTGTTTCTCATTGAGATCAAGAGCAAGCCTGGTGACCTCTCGGGCGACGCTAGAGATTGGACCTGGGATCACGAGGGACGCCAGAAGATCGACGAGAATCCAGTCATCCTTACCAACCGGAAGTGTAAACGCCTCAAGAGCCTACTTGCCCGCCAAAAGTCTTTTAGAAAGGAGGGCATGCCCTTCGTCGAACCTCTGGTGTTTGTCTCCCATCCCGGCGTGATCTCCCATCTGTCTGGGACCGCCGCACATTACGTGGCGCTCAGAGATACGGAGAGCCGCACTGGCATTATGGGAGCGATCCGCCGCCGCGAGTGCCCTGGCCTCCGACAGTTTGAACACCAATTAGTGAATCGCCCTAAGATCAAGGCGCTCGCACAGGCCATGGAGCAGGCAGGAATCCGACCATCGCAGAAGTCCCGAAGAGTTGGTGACTTCATCTTGGAGGAGCTGCTCTTTGACAGCCCGCTCGGCATCTACCAGGACTGGAAGGCCAGGCACGCAAGCTTGGAAAGTACTCGGCGCGTCGCAAGACTCTATCTTGTTTCGCGTCAAGCGACCGAACAAGACAGGAAAATCATCCACAAGGCTGCCGTCCGCGAATTCGAGCTATTGGAAAGGCTCGACCATCCCGGCATCCTGAAGGCGGATCCTCCCACCGAGTGCGAGTACGGACCCGTTCTCTTTCTCAAAGAACCTCCGGGGGCCATCCTTCTCGACCAGTTCCTGAGCCAAGAAGGTGCTTCCCTTTCCGTAGATGCCCGACTCGACATCCTGCGCCAGATCGGCGAGATCATCGGCTACGCCCATGGCCGAAAGATCATCCATCGCAGTCTATCACCTTTAAGCATCCTCGTATGGCGGGACTCCTCCAAGCGGCCTCTCGTCCAGATTCTCAACTGGCAGACTGGAGCGAGGATCGCCACCGGTGACTCGGGCTTCACGGTGACGCAAATGTCGATGACCTTACACCTGTCTCTTATACACATCTCCGAGCCCACGAGACCGAGGCTGATCTC
>CAJXVQ010000838.1 GCA_913060685.1 uncultured Verrucomicrobiales bacterium | reverse complement strand
GAGATCAGCCTCGGTCTCGTGGGCTCGGAGATGTGTATAAGAGACAGGTCTTGATGAGTATTTTTGTGGCATCCAGGCCCATGAGTTTACCATCCTCAAAGAGGCGCTCGGCTTGTTTGGCAATCGAACTCTCTTCGGAGCGGAGTCCGTTTTTCGACTGGTCAAAAATGCTGACGCCCGGAGCTTGGGCATATGCGGGAATGGTGAGGCTCAGAGCGAGAAGGATGGCTTTCATTTGGTAAGAGAGCGTTTCGGAAAGGAGTGTTTGTGGCAAGGAATGAAATTCATGGAGTGCGGGTCTGTGATTCAGTCAAAACTGGCACGTGAGCTGCATTGTTTTACGCCGACAAGATTGGGTTTGTTTGTTACCCTCCTGTCATTGTCGATTGTGTGTGCGAAAAGGGCGGATCTTCTGATCCGCCCTTTTCCATTTTTTTTGGATGAGTGATTCCCATTCGTAAAGATTGATGCCGGTAAGGTATCGTTATCGTCTGTTTTTTTGGGCCTCGTCGCGTCGCTTTAGAAGATAGTCCATGTAGCGGGACCTTTCAGCGAGGTCGTCATCGACCTTCTGGTTTACAAAAGGATTATTGACCCCGTGTTTTGCCCAAGGGCCACTGCGGGGGACGCGGGAGAATTCCATGAACCGCCAGTGAACGGTGGCTTTGTTGGGGACGCCCAAGTAGTCACGAACCGCGGGGGAGATATCGATTCCGGCGCCTTGGTTGCTTTTGTTTTTCGGACGTTTGTTGCCGAAGACGTATTCCCAGTCATTGGTGACAAAAGGCCCGCAATCCTCCCATTGGGCGTAGCAGACCTTACGAGTCCCGGGGCAGTAGATCTGGATCCATCGCCCTTTGCAGATTGATTTTGTCCTATCCCGAACCAACCGATCCCACCAGGGAATGACGCGCGGGGCCTCTGGTTTGTGGAGTCTGTGATTCAGTCGGTCGTTGTAGGGGAGGGCGATGTAGAAGGGATTGAGCCCCGGGGTGAACCCGCGGGGCAGGTATCCCACCCGCCCGTTGGGATCCGGGTTATCGAATCCGCCGTAATTTTTCTGCCAATTCACATCCCAAGAAGACTTGTTATTGGGGGTGGGGTTGTTGGAGGTCGATTTTTCTCCGACCCAAAAAACGGTGGCCGTGATTGACTTTTTCCAGGGGTAAACGGTCGTTTTTTGAAGCTTGAAGGGGTCCTTGGGAGCCGGAACGACCGTGATCTTGGGCCCATTTTGCCCGTAGGACAGAAGGGTGGCTGTCAGAAGAAGAAGGATTACTCGTGAGGTCAAGGTAGGAAGAGATTAGCGGAAAATTTTGAGATTTCCAGCGAGGACTGCGCGGAGGTCTGTACTTGCAGGTCGGGCGGTGGCGCGTGAGAGTAGGGGCAGATCGAAATGCGCTGCTTTTACTCTTCCGAATTTTACCTCGAACTGCCGAACGGACACCCATTCCCAATGGATAAGTTCCGGGTTTCCAAGGACATGCTGGTGGGCAGCGGGATTGTGAAAGGCGAGGACATCATCGAGGTGCAAGAGGCTGAAAGTCATGTGCTCAGGCGGGTCCATGATGATGACTATCTGGCGAAGATTTACTATGGCCAATTGGATCGCAAGGAGCAGATCCAGCTTGGGCTGCCTCTGTCTCCCAAGCTTTACCACCGGAGTGCCACCGAAGTGGAGGCAACGAGGCAGGCTTGTCATGCGGCTTTGCAAGATGGAGTTGCCGCGGTTTTGGCAGGTGGAACTCATCACTCCTTCCAGAATCGGGGGGAAGGATACTGTGTTTTTAATGATGTCGCCATTGCAATCCGTGATTTGCAGGTCCATCAGCCGGGAATCAAGGTGATGGTTGTGGATACTGATGCCCACCAGGGAAACGGGACCAACAGCATTCTGGCGAGCGATCCCAACGTTTTCACCTACTCGATTCATGTTGGCCGGAATTTTCCTTCCAAAAAGGTGAGTGGCTCGATGGATGTCGAGCTGTCTCTTATACACATCTGACGCTGCCGACGATCCACTCTGT
>CAJXVQ010000837.1 GCA_913060685.1 uncultured Verrucomicrobiales bacterium | reverse complement strand
GTGTATAAGAGACAGCCTACCGACTCCCCCGTGTCCGCGCCCAATCACTCGATGGCATCCACGGACCTGAACTCGTGAACCGCTTTCTCGACGTCGTGACGGTTCAGAAAAACACCACCTACTTTCTTCTCGAAGGCGTCAACCTCGTCGCCGCCAGTCTGATCGGAATGATCCTGCTCGCCTTCTACCATCCTCTCCTCCTCCTATTCGTCAGCATCCTCGTCGTCCTCATTGTCGTCGTGACATGGGTCCTTGGCCGAGGTGCCGTTGAGACGGCCATTGAGGAATCCATCCCAAAATACGACCTCATTGCGTGGTTTCAGGAAATCGCGGCTTATCCCTTCCTTTTCAAGGGATCCGGTGGCTACGACATGGCCTACCACCGCACCAACCTCCTCGCCACCAAGTTCGTCAACGCCCGCAAAAAGCATTTTGGCAAGGTCTTCCGCCAGATTTCCGGCCTCCTCATCCTCTCCATTGTCGCCAGCGTCACCATTCTCATCCTCGGCACCTGGTTGGTTCTCAGTCAACAAATCACTCTTGGCCAACTCGTCGCCTCCGAGCTCATCATGACGAGTATCGTCTACTCTCTCCTGAAGCTCGGCAAGAAACTCGAAGCCTGGTATGACACCATGGCCTCCACTGATAAGCTTGGCCATATTTTCGACCTCGAAACCGAATCCTCCTTCGGAGAATGCCCCGTTGTCGATCACAGCAAGGGCATCATGATCAAAGCCCGCGATCTCGCCTTCGGCTACAAAGGAAGCAAACTCCTTTTTCAGGACCAAAACTTCACCATCGAACCCGGCGAGAAAGTCGCTGTTTATGGCCCGCAAGGCAGCGGGATAAGCTCCATTCTCAACCTCTTCTTCGCCGTCCGCCAACCCGTCCAAGGCTCACTCTCCTTCGATGGCCTCGATGCCCGGAATTGGGACCTCGAAACCCTTCGCGAATCCATTCAGCTCCTTCGGAGGGATGAGTTTATCGACGGCTCCATCATCGATAACCTCCGCCTCGGCCGCACCGAAATCGGCTTGGACGAAATCCGGGAAGCTCTCGATCAAGTCGGCCTTCTCGACGAAATCCTGAGAAAGAAAAACGGGCTGAACCTGGAGGTTCAAGTCGGTGGCGCCCCCCTTTCCTACACCCAGCGCATCTCTCTCCTCTTTGCCCGCGCTCTCGTTCAAAAACCTCGCTTACTTCTGATCGATGAACTCTTCGACGGCCTCGACACTCCGATCTTCGATCGCCTCACCAAGCTCATTCTTCAATCCGATCTGAGTTGCACCATCGTCATCGCCACGCGCACCCAGGATCTCCTTGCGAAATGCGATCGTACTCTCAGGCCTTCACAAAAGTCCACCGGCTAGATCTCCCGTCCCACCCCTTGCCATTTTTCCGCTCATTCCAGCCGCTCATTCTCACCAATGACTGAACTTCCCGCCCTCACCCTCACCGGGTCCAATCGCAAAAGCTACTTCTTCAGCCGCATCCTCATTGTCGGCCTGATCGCGGTTGTCCTCTTCATCGTCTTCGCCCCCTGGCGACAGTTCGTCACTGGCTCCGGCCGCGTCATTGCTTTCAATCCCTTGGATCGTGCCGTCACGATCGAGGCTCCCATTGAAGGTCGCATTCGCAAGCTCAATGTCGTGGAAGGGCAGATCATCAAGCAGGGCGAAATCATCGCAGAAATTGAAGACAACGATCCCAACATTCTCGAAAACCTAAAGTTCCAATCCGAACAGCTCACCAAGCGACTCGAAACCGAGAAGCAAAAACTCAGCGCCGTCACTTCCAAGATGGCGCTTCAAAAACTCGCCAAGGATCAGGCCGTCAGATCTGCTCGCGAAAAAATTGCAGGTGCTGAAATTGAAAGCAAAACGGCCCAGCTTAACCAAACACGCGTTGAAAACCTCTTCCGAAAAGGCCTCGAATCCCAGCGCAATCACGAAGCCGCAATCCTTCGTCGTGACTCAGCCATCGCACTGTCTCTTATACACATCTCCGAGCCCACGAGACCGAGGCTG
>CAJXVQ010000836.1 GCA_913060685.1 uncultured Verrucomicrobiales bacterium | reverse complement strand
CTACACAGAGTAGATCGTCGGCAGCGTCAGATGTGTATAAGAGACAGGTCCACAAACTGCGTCGAAAAAGAGAAGGCTAGAATTCCTAGCCTTGCTGCGATTCAAAAAGCTTTTGTGCCTGCTGGTATTCAGAAGAGATGTCGAAGCCCAGATCCAAGGATGGCTCAAACATTTTGAAACCGACGTATTCGATGCAGAAGAGGTGAAGCCCCGAGAAGTTGCCCGCTAAACTCTTCAAGGTGTATTTCTGCTCAGGATTGTTCACGTCCAGTCCACTCATTCCGAGGACGGCGATCTCCATGCTGATCTTCTTCACCTCATCCATCGGCATTCCCTGAAACCGTTCCAGCGCCCCCAGACAATACATCACGGCATCCGGGCGATCATGTCCCGGCTCTCGAAAAGAACTTTCAGAGACTCTCGAAAGCCCCTCTTTAGCCATATCGTTAAACTGTCCGAACGGAGCGAGATCAAGGACCTTACGATAAGCTAGGTCTGCATCATCAAGTTTTTTGAGATCCTCGTAGACTTGCCCGAGCCCAAGCCAAATCTGGACGTCAGCTGGCATAATTTGCGAAGCCTTTTCCAGCATCTCCAGCCCCTCTCCACTCGTCTTTTCATTCTCGCAAAGAACGGCACCCAGATTCTTTAAAGCATACGGATTCCCCTCTTCCACGGAAAGTGCTCTTCTCAATGCTTTGGTCGCCTTCTCGCTATTACCATTGCGTTTGTAGGCAATTCCGTAGGCAACCCATGCATTGGCATTGTCAGCAGCTTCGGAAACCACCTCTTTTAGAATTCTAATTGCTTCGGACAGCTCTCCCAAGTCACTCAAGACCATGCCAAGGTTAAGGCGGGTGGAAAGTGACCTGTCCCCTCCCGCGATGGATAGTCGAAGGAGCAAGGCTCCGGTCTTTGGGTCACCCGAGTTCAAGCTCTTGAGCGCACTCTCGGCCAATCCTCCGATAGGCTGGGGCTCAGACCAACGGACAACGATCTCTTTGGTTGTCACTCGAATATCCGAGGAACCTAGTGACGACACCAATTCATTCTCAAAATACGCCGTGATGGCAGCAACCTGATCGGATTCATCAAGATTCTCGAATTGTGGGATTTCCAACAACGCAGTGTCAAAATCGGCGGTCGCTAAACGGACTTGGTTCAGGAATTCAGGCATTGGCGGACTAATGTTTAAAAGTGAAATACGGAACGAGTGAAAGCACCTTGGCCCACCCCGCGATCAAATCCTGATCGAACTCCGGGGATGCTGAAATTTGATTCCAGCAAGACACCAGCTTGTCGGCAATTTCTCCATAGCCAGCAGCCTTATACACCAAGCCGTATCGAGCATCTTTGAGACGCTCCGACCAAACCCGGCCATAGGCTGCATTCATGGCCAAATTAGCGTTCAGAATCTTTCCAGGAAACATCTTCCGGATTTCGGGCGAGAGAGCTTGTTGGTTTTCCTTCAACTGACTTTTCACCGAGGCCTCCTGTTCGGGAATGAACTCCGGATGCTCCTCAATGATCCACTGATCCACCCGATCACCCACACTGATCGACCTTAATTGAATGATCAGGGAATCGAACAATTGCTTCGCCAACGCCGGTGGAAACTTCCCAAGACCAAAATCAGCAACAGCTTTTTCAATCTGATCCGGTTCAGAAACCACGTCGAAACGGCTTTCCTCAGGAGGTCGAAACTTACGAATGATAAAACCAAGTTGGAACGCAATCACGTAGTGAAGCCCAACAGCATCGGGGCGATAAGTGAGAGCATGAAAAAGAGCCCCTCCACGAGCGACCGAGACCGCAGCAAGGGTCTTCAACGATCGATCCTCTTGCACGTTGACCGGGAGGCCAGAGGAAGCCTCCACTTCAGAGATGATGGTCTTTATTGAGCTTGGTAAATTCACGGTTGCCTGTAGCCGAAAAGAATTAGCAGCAGCCCCACAAAAACCAACCCTTTACCGACCGTAAACCTGTCTCTTATACACATCTGACGCTGCCGACGATCTACTCTGTGTAG
>CAJXVQ010000835.1 GCA_913060685.1 uncultured Verrucomicrobiales bacterium | reverse complement strand
CGAGATCAGCCTCGGTCTCGTGGGCTCGGAGATGTGTATAAGAGACAGCCGTAGGGGAGAATGATTGAATTCATTTCACTCTTTCCCCCGGTAAAGACGTTACCCTTTAAGCGCCAGGAAAGCTCCACTTCTTCGGGGAGAAAGCGGAGCTTGCCGATGACGTGTTCCCGGCCGAGGGGGTCGGCGGGTTGGCATTGGAAATTGATGTTAACGGGGTCGGTGAGCATCATGGCGATGCGGCGACCTTACTTGGAAGGTGGGATCGCTTGAAGCCCCGAGGTGGCTTTTTTACGGAGCCCCGTCGAAAACTCCCTCGAAGAGATTGAGGCGCGCGAAGGTCGCTCTGATTCGAAGCGTGCATCTGATTGGAAATCAGGCTAAATCGTTTGGAATTCTGATCATCCGCATTTTGAAATTTCCTCTCATAATCTCGTCCTTGCTCGTCATCATTTTCCTGGCCGCTGGTGCCGGTAAAAAAGAGGAGGCACTTCGCGTCGCCACTTTTGATATCGATGTGACGCCACCGATTGGCTCGGCCATGGCTTACACGACCGTTGAAAAAACACCCGAATTGTCGCTGCGGTGCCGGGGGATTGTCATCCTCGGATCGGGGGATCCGATCGTCATCTGTGCCATCGACTGGATTGGCGTTGCCAATGAAGGATACGATGCTTTTCGTGATCAGCTGGCGGCGGCGGCGGGAACGACCCGAAGCCGGGTGACCCTTCATGCGCTGCATCAACACGATGCCCCGGGGTGTGATTTCACCGCCGAGAAACTGGTGAAAGAATTGGGCTTAAAAGGCTATGAGCGAACCCAGGGCGACTTCCACCGGCAAGTCATTAACAGGGCTGCCGACGCCATCAAGGCCGCGATTCCCAAAGCGCAAGGAGTGACCCACTACGGATGGGGCGAGGCGGAGGTGGAGAAGGTGGCCTCCAACCGTCGCCTTCTTGGCCCCGATGGCAAAGTGAGGGCCGTGCGCTACACCGCGACAAAAGATCCGGCGCTTCGGGCCGAACCCGAGGGCGTCATTGACCCCGAGGTTTCTTTGCTGTCGTTTTGGAATGAAGAGACCCCCGTGGCGGTTATGAGTTACTACGCCTGTCATCCTCAGAGCTATTATCGGACGGGAACCCCGAGTCCTGATTTTCCGGGGATTGCCCGTTTCATGCGCGGGCAGGGAGTTCCGGAGGCCCTGCATGTTCACTTCAATGGAGCCGGCGGGAACCTGGGTGCCGGAAAGTATAACGACGGCAACAAAGAGAATCGGATGATTCTGGCCAACCGCATGGCCGAGGGAATGCTGAAGGCTTGGCGGGCCACGAAAAAGCATCCGCTCACTGCAGATGCGATCAGCTTTGAAGTGGAGAAAGTGCGACTGCCCATGGCCGGGCATCTCAAGGATGAGAAGCTGCTTCTGGAGGCACTTCGGAAAGAGCCGGCCCGAGGTTATTTTTCCAAGGTCGATCAAGTGGCCTACCTGCGTCATTGGAAAGCGGGCAACCAGATTGACGTCTCTTGTCTTTCCGTGGGCGATTCCCGGGTCCTGCACATGCCCGGGGAATTGTTCGTGGAATACCAGCTCGCGGCCAAGGCGATGCGACCGGATCTGAATGTCGCCATGGCGGCCTACGGGGAGTACGGCCCCGGCTATATTGGCACCGAAATCGCCTACTCCCAGGGAGGTTATGAAACCGGTCCGAGCGCCAGTGCGGTGGGGCCGGGATCTGAGAAAGTTCTCACGGCGGCGATGAAAACACTTCTGGGTGATGTCCCTGCCAAGAAACAAGGTCGCGTTGCTCCAAAGTCTCCCAAGGACGCGATGGCGGCTTTCGAAACCTTGCCTGGCTTTGAAGTTCAGTTGGTCGCAAGCGAGCCTCAGATCCGGGAACCCATCGTGGTCGCCTATGATGAAAACGGGCTGATGTATGCCGCCGAGTATTTGAAGTTTCCTTCCCATGGGGGAAAAAGCGATGGCCCGGACGGATGTATTCGTGTCCCTGTCTCTTATACACATCTCCGAGCCCACGAGACCGAGG
>CAJXVQ010000834.1 GCA_913060685.1 uncultured Verrucomicrobiales bacterium | reverse complement strand
ATCAGCCTCGGTCTCGTGGGCTCGGAGATGTGTATAAGAGACAGGGGGTGACGTGCTCGATGAGCTTGCGGGGATCGGTCGTTTTAGTGTCAACGTAAGTGCCCTGATAAGCGGCCGGGAGGAATCCTGATTGCCAGTTCTGAGTGCGTGAAATGGGATACCCTCCAGGGCACATCGAAACGAAGCCAGGGAGGTTTTGGTTCTCGGTGCCGAGTCCGTAAGTGACCCAGGAGCCGACACTGGGGCGGGAGAGTCTTGAATCCCCGCAGTTCATCAGGAGGAGCGAGGGTTCGTGATTGGGAACATCGGCATGCATCGAGCGGATGACGCAAAGTTCATCGGCCGACTTGGCGACGTTCGGGAAGAGTTCGGAAACTTCCAACCCGCTTTCGCCGTGTTTCTGGAACTTGAAAGGGGATCCGAGAGCGACGCCGGTGGGGCGTTCGGTTTTGAGCTCGAGGGGAATCTTCTTTCCGTCGTACTTCGTGAGTTCGGGCTTGGGGTCGAAGGTGTCGACCTGGGAAGGTCCGCCATTCATGAAGAGGTGGATGACGGCTTTGGTCTTGCCGCCGGTTTGGGATGGGCGGGAGGCGAGGGGGCTGATCGATTGGCCGGTGAGCGAAGGGACGGCGAGGGCGCCGAGTCCCATGCCGCAGCGCTGGAGGAATTCGCGGCGCGTTTTGACAAAGCCCCCGTGTCCAAAGTGATGGTGTCCGCTCATGGTTTAATCGATGTAGAAAAATTCATTACTCAGGAGGAGAGCTTGCGCAAGTTGGGCGAAGGGAGGGAGTCCGGGGCCGGTGAAGTCGGCTTTGGCATCGGAGATCGTGCCCTTCTCATCAGAAATTCGTGGAGCCCAATGAAATCCGTCGAATGCAACATCGTCGCGACTATCGACGACGAACCAGATCTCGTCTCCGGCCTTGATTTTGAAGTCATCGATTTTGGTCGGGACGCCCTGGGTAGGCTCAACGGTCCACTCTTTTAGCGTGCGTCCGTCCGCTTGCATGATACGCGCGATGATTCCGTTTCCCTTGTCACCGGGGACTTTGACGTTTCCGTTGATCTTGATTGTTCCTGACTCGATGGCGGTCCATTTTAAGGCAGCATGTCGCTTGCCTTCAGGGTGGCCCCCATTGGCATTCCAATGAAGCCATCCGTGAGTGGGGTCGGGGAGTGGGGCTTTGCCCCGCCACTGGCCATTCTCGAAATGTGGGAGGGCTTTGAAGTCGAGGGAGTCTTTGGCAAGGTAGCCATATTCCCACGAACCAGCGGAGCTGTTACGACGGGCGCGTGCCAACCATTGTTGCGCTGATTTTTTTTCTTCAGCTGACGGTGAGCGCTGTAGAATCGACTGGTAAATGCCGTCGATCGATGGAGCCTGCGTGGCGATGGCCCGGGCTTCTCCATGGAGAAACGGACTGTTCATGAGGTAGAGAGCCTGGGTGGGAGTGGTGGTGGTGGTGCGTTTCATGAGCGCTTCCTCTGATCCGGGGAAGTCGAAGGACCTCATGATGGATGGGAGGAAGCCCCGACGAACTTTTCCGTAAATGGTACGGCGGCCTTCGTACGGAGCTTGGTCAATTTGAATGGGGGTTCCTCCCGTTTTGGCGACGAGGCGGCCGCTGACTTGGAGGGCGGAGTCGCGCCAGGCTTCGAGATCCTTTCGTTGGCGGTTGCCCCGTGTGTAGTAGTGATTGGCGGGGTCGCTTTGATGGGAGCCGAGGCTGGAGCGCTGCCAGGTTTGCGAGGTGATGATGTGGCGAATAAGGGCTTTGGTGGACCACTGATTATTTTGAAGGAATAGGGCAAGATGGTCGAGGAGTGCCCGTTGAAGGGGCTCGGGTGTCTGGGGACCGAAGTCGCCAGGGGAATTGACGAGGGGGGTTCCGGTGAGGTGCATCCAGACGCGGTTGGCCCAGACGCGGGCGGTGAGGGGATTGCGATCATCGGTGAGGCGATGGGCAAACTCGAGACGTCCGCTGCCCTGGGTAAAGTCTGTCTCTTATACACATCTGACGCTGCCGACGATCTACTCTGTGT
>CAJXVQ010000833.1 GCA_913060685.1 uncultured Verrucomicrobiales bacterium | reverse complement strand
CTCTCTACCTCTGATAATCTCTCACTTCAAAAACGACCAACGATATGACTAAAATCAATAGCAGCCAATCTATCGCCAAGCGCTTGAGCGCATACTCTGCCGTTGCCGCGGGGACCGTCGCTGCCACTGGCAATGCAAATGCCGCTGAAGTTGTTTGGGACATCCCGGACCTCACCTCAACGTCAAACGCCGAGATAGTCTTGTTCGATATGGTGAGTGGAAAGGCCGTGATCAAAGGGGCTGAGGTTCTTGATGGCGAGGGCGAGTTCCAACTTTATCAAGGTGGCTCTGACGCTGGTTTTATTGGGCAGGCTCCATCGATCACCACTGGGGGTTTTGCCGGCCTTGTTGATGGGTCTGGTTACACCGTCGTGAGCCAGTTGGCTGGTGGTGCATCGGTTTCAGAGGACTTAACTTTTGGAGCCTACAGTTCAGCTCCCTCGAACTGGGCCTACCTGGCCGACGGCTATGGTGGGGGCTTTGCCAATGGGCAAACTGGAGTTGTCGGCCTTAAGTTCGAGCTCAACGGCGAGACGCACTACGGTTGGGCCGAGGTGACGCGTGCCGTGGCTGGTGACAGCTTCACCCTGAATAGCTTCGGTTACAACGACACTCCGGACGCGGCCTCGGTTGTTCCGGGCGGAGGAGAAGTTAAAATCACCACCTTGGATGTCAGCGATGGCACCGCCACGATCACATTTAAAGGAAAGCCCAACACGATTTATACCTGTAAGACTTCCGCCACTCTCATTGGGTTTTCAACCACGATTCCAACCTCGGGATCGACCACTACTGATGAGAATGGCGACGCCACTTTCCAGGTCGCTGCCGTCGGAGTAAAAAGGTTCTACTTGATCGCGGAGTAGCAACGCCTTAAGGGGGCGGTCCCGCACCCGCAATCGGGAGTCTGCTCATGAATCCGAACATGGCGAATGATGGCAACTCCTCCACCAGCGCGGGCGTTCCGGGCATCTCGCCCTCGCAGCGGCCTCTCAGCAATTTCCCGCATAGGTGCTCAGCGACTTGCTGGGAAGGAGCGGGGATCCGGAATTTAGGCGTGGGGACATGATTCTATGAGGGGGAAGGAGAGGAGATTAGATGTGGAAAACACCTATCCTTCTGCGGAGAGGTTGCGACAAGAAAAGTTCGGGAGGAACGCTCCAATGCATGACAAGGATGCACGCGTTTTCACCAAGCCAGGCTCCAGCTTGATCTCTCTACCTCTGATAATCTCTCACTTCAAAAACGACCAACGATATGACTAAAATTAATAGCAAGCAATCCATCGCCAGGCGCTTGAGCGCGTACTCTGCTGTCGCCGCAGGGACCGTCGCTGCCGCTGGCAACGCAAACGCCGCCGAAGTCGTTTGGGATATCCCGGACCTCACCACAGACATCGCCAACGGCAACGGCATCGGGAAAATTGTAAAATTTGACATGGAGGCGGGCACTGCCACTTACGATAACACTGCCGTGTCCGAAGAGGGCGAGTTCGCATTCTTCCTTCGTGAAATAAGGGGGCTGGCCAACGCAGGCATCTACGCTCAAGACGTCACGATTACGACTTTCTCGAGTGGCAGTGTGTATGATAAGCGAATGGGGGTCCCGCTGGGTTCGGGCGCTTCGATTTCAGATGGGCTGCTCTTCGATGCCTTTGCCTTACCTACTCGCGGGATTTACTTGGGATACGATTCCGGTGACGGCGTTCCCGTGGGGCAAACGGCATTTTTGGGCCTCAAATTTGAGCTTAACGGCGAGCTACACTACGGCTGGGCCGAAATTACACGGCCCGATAACAACAGGATTACCCTTCACTCCTTCGGTTACAACGATACTCCCGACGCGCCCTCGGTTGTTCCGGGCGGCGCAGAAGTTGAGATCACCACCTTAAATGTCAGCGACGGCACCGCCACGATCACATTTAAAGGAAAGCCCAACACGATTTATACCTGCAAGAGTTCCACCACTCTCATCGGATTTTCGACCACGATTCCAACCTCGGGATCGACCACTACTGATGCTGTCTCTTATACACATCTCCGAGC
>CAJXVQ010000832.1 GCA_913060685.1 uncultured Verrucomicrobiales bacterium | reverse complement strand
TACACAGAGTAGATCGTCGGCAGCGTCAGATGTGTATAAGAGACAGGGAATCGACTTCCCCCCAAAAGGCGACAGCGCCAACGCCTACTTCGCCCAACTCCTCGCGACCAACACCGTTGAAAGCGAAATATATTTCTTCGTCCCTGGAATGGAGAATCTCCGCAAAGGTGACGATCAAAAAGACACCCGCGAAACCATCCTCGCCGCTGGCGAAAACGGCTTTGCTTACATCATGACCACAGATGGCAAAGCTCTCACCGACATCTCGAGCTTCACCCCTCTCATCTTAGCCCCCGTCAAAACTCAAGGCGCCGAACCCATCTTCGATCCCGAGCCTTTCGATAGGAGCTTCGTCTATGGCCAAGCCGACGGCTCAGCCACCACTGGAAGCATCGACGAAAACGGCCACGCCTTGACAAAAGACCGCGAGAATTTCTTCCAAACCGACAATAACTCCCTCTTCGGGACTGACACCCCCGTCGTGAAATATCCTCTCGGACTCTAAATCATCAAACACCACCATGTCATACTCTCACCAAAAGGGCTTCAGCTGGCTCGGCATCTTTTTCTTTCTCGCCGTTTTCGTCGCTCTTGTCTTGGTCCTCTTACCCTTGGGCTTCCACCGGGGACATTGTGGTGACCGCAGAAAAGCTCTCGCGAACACCAAATCCATCGCGGCGGCCCTCATGAGCTTCAAGCAAGAGATGGGGGCCTATCCCTGCGACCGGACCCGCAAAATCCTTGAGGAGAAAGAGATTAATTACCTCCCCGAAGGCGATAGCTCCAACGCCTATTTTGCGCAGCTGCTCGCCGCCTATGCCATTGACTCTGAAACAGCTTTCTTCGCCCCCGGCGGAGTGGTCGGAGCAAAAGAAGGGGACAACATCATGGGAAGCGCTGACAAGATTCTGGAGCGTGGGGAAAACGGGTTCGCGTATATCATGGCATCCGATGGCAAGCCTCTCACTGACACCAGCGCCGACACGCCCCTCATTTTGGCTCCGGTCATAGACCAAAGAGGAGGAGCCGAACCTCGCTTCGACCCCGAGCCCTATGATGGAAAATTTGTCTGCGGCCTCGCCGATGGGTCTGCCCGCGCCGGCGAAATCGACGAAGACGGCCACGCCATCTCCAAAGGCCGCGAGAGCTACTTCCAAACCGGCTCCGATTCCCTCTTCGGAAACGAAACTCCCATCGTAAAATATCCCTTGGGCCTCCAATAGGCCTCCTTGCAGAGGGCCCGTGAAACTGATAGGTTAATCTCGTGAAACATCAAAATTTCCCAGCTCATTATCAATCCTTGTCGTGGCCTTCCGTCATTCTGGGAATTGTTCTTCTCTTTTTCTCGGCAGGGGTCATCTCGGCTCAATTTTTTCGCAATGGAGGTGCAAACAGAAGGACGATCGCTCTAACGAACGCAAAAACGATCGCAAGCGGATTGCTTTCCTTCAAAGCAGATAGGGGCGCGTATCCATGCGACGCATCTCGCAAGGTCATGGAGAAGGATGGTACTGAAAACCTCCCGGCTGGTAAAAGTGCAAACGCCTATCTGGCCCAGCTCGTCGCATCTGAAATCATTGGTACCGAAGCCGCTTTTTTCACACCTGAGAAGGGATTCAAAAAGGGAGATGACGATACAAAAACCTCCAAAACGCTCCTCGCACCCGGCGAAAATGGCTTCGCTTATGTGATGGCGAAGGGAGGAAAACCACTCACGGACGTCTCGAGCTTCACTCCACTTATCCTCGCTTCGATTGGCAAAAAAGGGGAAGGCGAGCCCGTCTTCAATGCAGATATCTACAACGGCAGTTTCATCAAGGCCAACGCTGACGGCTCTGCAACAATTGGCAAGATCGACGAAAAGGGACATCTCATATCACCAGGCCGGAAAAGTTTTTTTCAAACCGGACGAGATTCCCTTTTCGGAAAGGACATTCCGGAAATCGCCTACCCCCTCCGACCGGCTAAAAAATAACCGGGATCCCACAGCCAGGGCGATTCGCTTTTAGCGGTTGGCCCTTAGCTTTCTCGGGGTGCGGGGTTCACCG
>CAJXVQ010000831.1 GCA_913060685.1 uncultured Verrucomicrobiales bacterium | reverse complement strand
ATCTACACAGAGTAGATCGTCGGCAGCGTCAGATGTGTATAAGAGACAGTTTGACATCTCAAGCGCCGCCACCTACCGGGACTATCAGGACGCTCTCCGGAAGGACCTGACCGCGAACTGGCGGGATCTGTTTGCGACCGACGAGAATTACGCGGGGCGGGACGCGGCGCAGGTGTCGGTACTCGTGGAGCAGCTCATGCCGACGGACCGCCCTCCGATCATCCGCCCCCAAGCGGGCGACCGGAAGCGCAGCATGTTGCTATTGCATGGCCTCTACGACTCACCCTACGGGATGCGTGATCTCGAGCAGTTTTTTTGTGAACACGGTTTCCACACCCGCAGTTTGCTGTTGCCCGGGCACGGAACCCGACCCGGCAACCTCCTCGAGATCGATCGGGAAGAATGGATCAAGGCCGTGGATTTCGGGGTCCGCTCCCTCCACCGGGAGATCGGAGGCGATATTTATATTGCGGGATTTTCCACGGGGGGCGCCTTGGCATTGAGACAGGCCATGATTCATCCGGAGAGCGTCGATGGTCTCTTCCTGTTTGCCCCCGCAATCCAGGTCCCGGCACAAGCATCACAGCAAGTCCTCAAGGGGCTCGGGTTCCAGTGGCCGCCATTTCAGAAACTCTTGGACCGTGACTTCGCCAGCTATGAATCCGGATGCCTCGACGCCACAATCGAGGTGAGCCGCTTGGGAAACGAAGTCCAAGCGCTGTTGGATGACCATCCCCTCGATATCCCGATCATGATCGTGGCCGCCGAAAACGACTATTCGATCAAGACCGATACGACGCGAACGTTGTTCGAGAACAGGAAGTTCGGGAAGAGGTCGAAAATGTTCATCTACACCCCCCTGGATGGCCGCCGCACACCGGGTGCGGAAGCGGTCGACGCCACCCCCGCCGGCAGGTGGCCGCAATACCAACCGGTTGAGCTGAACAGTCGCTTCATTTACACGATGGCTGGAAGAAACTACCAGATCGCGGACTATTCCCACATGGCATTAACCATGAAGCCCGACGACCCCCATTATGGTCTCGCGGGAGAATATCAATACTGTCATCACTACTTCCTCTGGCCCGGTAGTGCCAGGAACCGCAATCGCTGTGGACGGGGGGCGAACAACGAGGTTTGCTATGGAGAGCGGAAGATGATCGGGGCAAATTCCTATTCCGTCAGTCGGGAACAAACCGTGGTCAGACGGCTCACGAGCAACCCCAAGTTCGACCGCTTGGAGCACGAGATGTCCCGATTCATCGGCCAACACATTGCCCCCACCAAGCGTCCGGACCGAGAGCGCTGAGGAAGCGCGATTTCCGGACTGCCCAGTGAACGACATTGGCTTCGCAGGTGATGCCCGCCTCGAGCCCAGCAGTGCTGCTAGAATTTGTTTTTAGGGAGGGCCTTGAAGCCGCCTTTGGACCGGAGCGGATGGGGGCGCAAGCGATGGCCACATGGTAAGAGCAAAACGTCTCGATCGACTTCGTCCGGAGGCACAACTGGATCGCGACGGACTCGCTGTTTACCGCGGTGGCGACCGGCTGGATGCGTAGCGAACCCCGGGAGGCGATTCGCTGGGCGCAGGACCACCCCCACTTGGCTTCACTGCAATCTTTTCGGAACTACTGGCGTGCCGACGACTAAACTGGGCACATCGTATGGATTGAGGATTAGGTCCGGTCTGGCGACAGGATCATCGAAAGCTTGAGTCCCGTGATCGGGCACTGGTCCCGGCGAAATCCCAAGGCTGCCGTGCCGTGCAGTGGATGGAGTCCTTCTCCACCGACAACATCCCGTCCTCACTCGTTCGCTCGAAGGGTTACGAGGAGCTTGCCCGCGAATGGCCTGAGGATCGCCTGGCCGAGTCGGTGGAGTGGCTGACCAGCCGGCCACAGGGCTTCGCGGGGCATGACCCCGCCCGGAGTGTTGTCGCGAAACGCCTCACCAAGTCCGACCCCCGCGGGGCGATTGACGTTGCGATGGAGATGGCAGACCGCCTGTCTCTTATACACATCTCCGAGCCCACGAGACCGAGGCTGATCTC
>CAJXVQ010000830.1 GCA_913060685.1 uncultured Verrucomicrobiales bacterium | reverse complement strand
ATCTACACAGAGTAGATCGTCGGCAGCGTCAGATGTGTATAAGAGACAGAAGCCAGAGAGGTTTGAGATTTCCTCACCTTGGCAGGCTTCTTTGAGTTCGGCGACGGATGAGATCCCGAGCTTATCGTAGAGGGCTTTGATTTTCTTGGGGCCGAGGCCTTGCAGTTCGAAGAGTTCGAAGAGGGTGGGCGGGAATTCGGCCCGAAGTTTCTCGTAGAATTCGAGTTTTCCGGTGGAAGCGAGTTCGTGAAGCTTTTGTTGGAGGGCGTCACCGATGCCCTTGATTCCCTTGAGGTCATTGTCGGTAGCTCGAGCGACAATATCGCCATCGAAGTTTTGGACGATTTCGGCGCCATTCCGATAGGCGCGGGTCTTGAAGGGGTTCTCTCCTTTGAGTTCGAGAAGGAGAGCGATCTCCTCCAAAGTGCTTACCAGAGTGTCGCGGGTCACGTCAGCCATGTCCTAAAAGATGCTTGGATGAGAGTGATTTGCAAGGCCAAGGCGGCAAGATGCGATCTCTGGTTGGCGAGGCGGGGTTGATCTGCTAATCCTTCATCCGTGAGTAATCCCAATGTGAAGTTTTACAATGCCGCAATCGACGCGGCCCAGTCCGGCGACATTCCAGCGGCCCGTGAAGCGATCGAAGCGGCCTTGACCGAGGATCCCAATGATGTGCAAAGCTGGCAGCTTTATGGTGTCGTTTTGAATGCCTTGGGAGAAACCGATAAGGCAGCGAAGGCGATTGCAAAGGTCAAAGAACTGGGGCTGAGCGAGGTTGACGAGCTAATCATGAAAGCCGCCGATGCGATTGGTCAGAACAAATTTGGGGTGGCGATCACTCACTACGAAGATGCCCTGGAGCTGGAACCCGATCGTCCTGAAGTCTACGTGAGCTATGCGCTGGCGCTGATGCATGGGAATTATCCCTCCGATGCGGAAGAGGCAGCGAGCAAGGCCGTGCAAATGGCCCCCGATGATGCTTCGGCCTGGTATGCCCAAGGTCGGATTTTACGTCTCCGTGGGAATAAGAACGAGGCCTTGATCAGCTTGAAGAAGGCGATTGAACTTCAGGGGAATCTTGTTTTGGCTCGATATGAGTGCGGAATGATCCTTGCCGAGATCGGCGAGCTTGAGGCGGCTCTGGAATGTTTTGAGACGGTGTTGGCAGATCACCCTGATGATCAAAATGCCATCGATGCCAAGGCTCTGATCCTGGCCAAGATGGAAGAGAAAAATTCCTAGTTGATAAGGATTGCAAGGTTTGGTCGGAAAGGCAGGATCCGCGAAGACCTCAAGGGGCAAAGATCATGAATCGTAAAATTTGGTTGGATGGAGATATCGTAGACGAATCGGAAGCTAAGATTTCGGTCTTTGATCACGGTTTGCTTTACGGGGATGGTATTTTCGAGGGGATTCGTTTCTATGAAGGGCGGGTTTTCCGGCTGACCGAGCATATCGAGCGTCTTTATCTTTCGGCGAAGGCTCTCCTCTTGAAGATGCCATGGACTTTGGAGGAGGTTTGTGAGGCCACCTTGGAGACCATCCGTGCCAATGGTTTGATCGATGGATATATCCGTCTGGTGGTGACCCGGGGAATCGGAGATCTGGGTTTGAATCCCTACCTTTGCCCAACTCCTTCGATGTTCATTATCGCTTCTGGAATTAGTCTTTATCCAGCGGAGCTTTATGAAAGCGGTCTGGAGGTGGTGACGTGTTCAACACGTCGGCCGACTCCCGCGAGCTTGAGCCCGCAGGTGAAATCTCTCAACTACCTCAATAATGTCATGGCCAAGGTGGAGGCGCTCAAGGCAGGAGCCAAAGAAGGTTTGATGCTCAATGAACAGGGCTACGTGGCTGAGTGCACCGGTGATAATGTTTTCATCGTGAAAAAGGGCGAGGTTCTGACGCCGCCGGTTTCGGATGGCAGTCTTGACGGGATTACCCGACAGGTGATTTTTGACCTGTGTGCCGAACTCGAAATTCCAATTCGTGAGGCCTCGATGACGCGTTATGACTGTCTCTTATACACATCTGACGCTGCCGACGATCTACT
>CAJXVQ010000829.1 GCA_913060685.1 uncultured Verrucomicrobiales bacterium | reverse complement strand
AGTGATGACACGCCCCTCAAAATCCTCGATCAAGTGGGTTAAACGAGTGCCATTCAGACTAAGGTGTAACTCACAGATCAATCTCCTCCGCGCAATTCCCAATCGGCTCAGCCATCCCCTTGACGATTGAATCTCTCATACCGGGAATACCCAATAGATAAATCGTCTCTTGAATGGCGCGCCAATCATCCTCAGCTACCAATACGGCATTCCCCCGCTTGCCTGTGATCTGCACAGGCTCATGAGTGGATTGGGCCGAATCGATTATCCTGTATAGATCTGAGCGAGCTGATGTTGCCGTAATCGTCTTCATGCATTAAACGTGCGTATTTACAAATCTTTCTTTTATAACCCAAGGTCAAAGCGCACCAATCCCTGACCGGGAGGCGCACGTCGATGACAGGTTAAGGGTTAAAGTCATAAATACGATCCGAAAACACAGCGCGGTCAGGGATTGGGTGCCGCGACTTGTGTGTGCCCAGCGGTAGTAATCCAATGGAGGTTAAAGTCCTCCGTTTATAGAATGAACATCGAAGAACAAAAGAAACTGCTAGCGATGAAAAGCACTACCAGAGGCCAACTGCGAAAGGGAGACCGACCGTGGAAGGGAAGGCTATGGGAACCGAAGCGGAGCGGAGAGAGAGCACCCGGAGGGTGGCCCCGAGAGGGGTGAACGATAGTGAGTCAAATCTGCCAGACGATGAACAAGAAGCTCATGCGAGGCCGACTGGGTGGGACGAGGTGGCACAACACGCCGAAATTCCATCATTCAGCTCTGGACGTAAATGAGACGTTTGGGCAGAGGAGGTTTCAGGGCTTACCTATGGAATGGGAGCGAAGCGGACATAGACGACCAACGGGTAGCCCGAAGGGTGAGCGGAGCGAATCAAATCTCGTGGGCATGCGGTCGTCTTCGGGCGGCAGCGCATCTGTCAGCAATGGCGGATGTGACCCGCGAGAAGTCAGCAGAGGTCATAGTACCTGAATCGAGAACCGGGAGGATGAAAGAGGCCTAATGAACGACGATACCCGCCAGCGTGATTCAGGGAAGGACCGAACCAATACGGAACAATACCGAAGGCTTGTAGGTATTTTGGACAGGAGGGAAACGACATGCCCCGTAGGGGTGAAGCCGCTGGCGGAGCGGCTGAATCAAAACCGACCCGCGCACCCATCCACCACGACGAAGCCGCAAGGTGAAGTGAGACATGGAAATGGGACGCAGGCAGAACCGGAGCGTAGCGGAGTTAGAGCACCGGGAGGGTGGCCCCGCGAGGGGTAAGCGTTAGCGAATCAAAAAGAGAGTTCCCGTGGAATAACACTGGAAGACATCCTCAGCTCTGAGAATGTGGCCGATGCTTGGAAACGAGTTCGCGCCAACAAAGGAGCTGCCGGAGTCGATGACATGGAAGTCAGAGAGTTCTCTGACTTCTATGCCAAACACTGGGAAACGATCCACCGCAAACTGATGGAAGGCTCATACAGCCCCTCACCAGTCCGGCGGGTCACCATCCCAAAAGGCAAGGGGCAAACCCGCTCCCTTGGCATTCCGACAGTGCTCGATCGCCTGATCCAGCAAGCTATCGCGCAGGCACTCACGCCCCAATACGAGGCCGTCT
The DNA here is from genome assembly GCA_913060685.1 of uncultured Verrucomicrobiales bacterium. Taxonomy (GTDB): domain Bacteria; phylum Verrucomicrobiota; class Verrucomicrobiia; order Verrucomicrobiales; family Akkermansiaceae; genus SW10. The sequence continues at coordinate 437 of CAJXVQ010000829.1, read as the reverse complement.
TCAATGATCGTTCCCACGGGTTTCGACCCCGACGGAGCGCGCATCATGCTATTGGGCAGATGCATGAAGAAGCCCTCGCCAAAGGCAAAAAGTGCTACGTGGTAGATTGCGATCTTCAGGCGTTCTTCGACACCGTCGACCATCAGAAACTCATGGGAAAGCTTCGCGAAAGCATTGCCAATCCACGGGTCCTGAAACTCATCCTCAAGTATCTCAAAGCCGGAGTCATCCTGCCCAAGAAATACTACGAGGACACGGACGAGGGGGTACCACAAGGCGGACCCTTAAGTCCGTTATTGGCCAACATCCTGCTCGACGAGCTGGATCACGAACTCGAGAAACGAGGGCATCAATTCGTCCGGTATGCCGACGACTTCGTCATCCTATGCACCTGTCTCTTATACACATCTGACGCTGCCGACGATCTACTCTGTGTA
>CAJXVQ010000828.1 GCA_913060685.1 uncultured Verrucomicrobiales bacterium | reverse complement strand
TACACAGAGTAGATCGTCGGCAGCGTCAGATGTGTATAAGAGACAGGTACATGAGCTTCTATCCGAAATTCTCGTCACTTTACGGAGGCGTGGCAGTTCACGGTCCCGACAGGATCCCGGGGATGTTTACCTCCTACTGGTGCGTCACGGAGTCCGTCTATGAAGGCCCGGAGTTCTACGGCAAGGGTTTCGGGGCGGAAGGCAGCAAGGGCGGGGCAAACGGGTCCCCTGCTTTCCAGCGCCCGAACTCATGGTATCGCATGGTGATGCGGACCTTTCCTCCCACCCGCGGAAACGAGGGGAAAACCAATGTCGGTTGGTGGGTCAAGGATGTGGAGCAGAACAAATGGTACACCCACAGCATCTTGCGCATCCCGAAAGCAGTCACCGGATTTCAGGCCAACAGCGGATTCGTGGAAGCCCTCGCACCGGAATCAACACCGCGCGCCTTTGAGCGTCGATTCGCTTACTGCCGCCTCAACGGCGAGTGGCACGACTCGCCTCTCAGTGCGAATGACGAACGGAAATTCAAATTGATCGAGAACGATTCCATTGTGCGATTCGACCGTTCAGGCCCCGACGGTGGTGCCAAGAAAGACCAAACCTTCTTCCCCACCAAACAGCCAACCACACCGCCTTTGGACAAGCCTGCAATCACTCAAGCGGAAGCTCTCGCGTGGGGCAAGCAAGTGAATGTGAATTGGAAGATCCCGCAAAGCGCGTCACCACAACTCAGCTACAAACTCGAGGTCTTCGCGGATCGCAAGGCAAAAGGCAAACCGCTCGTGACCTGGGAGGATGCCGCTCCCCACATCAGCAACAAGCGTCTGGACATGACGGCTCCGGCGCAGTCGGTGCGACTGACAGTGACCGACATTTTCGATCAGCAGATCGCGGTGGTGATCCCCGTCAAGAACACCACGATTCCAGCACCCGACACCCAGGTTGCGAGCAAAACCCGGGCCGGTTTGAGCTACCTTTACTACGAAGATCAAGACGGTGAGGAGTGGGAGAAGCTTCCCGATTTCTCAACTCTAAAGCCGATCAAGCAAGGCCACCTCAAAACTCTGGACGACACCGTAAGGGAGGATCGTGCCACCGGCTATGCGATCCGCTACAAGGGCTACCTTCAAGTCCCCGCAGATGGCCTCTATGTCATCTCCGCAGGCACCAGCGACGGCAGCCGCCTCTCGATCGACGGTAAGCTGGTTGCAGACAATGATGGCATTCACAGCACGTCCCAAACCCTTTACCCGCTCCCCTTAAAAAAGGGCCTGCGAGCTTTTGCGCTGGAGTATTTCAAGGGAGCCAATGACGGAAACAGCCGGCAATCGACCACCGCCAAGATCGCCCTCTCCTGGGAGGGCCCCGGCTTCGAAATGCGCAAGCTGACGAGAGACAACTTCAGGTGCGACAATCGTGCCGGGATTCCCTCGACCACCCTCGTATTGAAGAGCGCCATTTCCGCCGGGCTACTGGAAGACAACCTGGCGAAACTTCAGGTGAAGATCGAGCGGCGCAAGCAATCGATCCAAAAATTGCAGCTCTTCACCGGCAAAGTTCTCCTGACCACGAAGCTTGGCTCCGACCTCGATACCGGGGGCAAGGTCGACATCAGCGTCTTGCTGCCCGAGGGGAAAAATCAAGTCTGGGCGCGCCTCTGGTTTGGCAAAGGCCACTCCATCGATTCCGCAAACGAGCTGGAGCTCGAAGCCCAAAATCGAATCGCCGAACCGTGGCAGTTCAACAGTCTCTTGAAGGGCGGTTTCCCTCTCGCGGTCCGGGGCGAAGCCGACAGCGCATCCTTCCGGGGAGAAGGTTACGGTTTTGTGCACCAGACTATTGCCGGGAATTTCACGCTCACGGGACGGATCGCGGACATGCCCATAAGCTCGAAAGAGAATGGTCTTTGGCCGTCGAACTGGCTGGGGCTCTCGATCCTCTCCAAGCACCCCAATCCCAAGGTGGCCATCACCGACAAGGGACCCTACAATTCCGAGATCAGCCTCTTTCTCACCTGTCTCTTATACACATCTCCGAGCCCACGAGACCGAGGCTGATCTCG
>CAJXVQ010000827.1 GCA_913060685.1 uncultured Verrucomicrobiales bacterium | reverse complement strand
GATCGTCGGCAGCGTCAGATGTGTATAAGAGACAGCCATGGGCCTCGTCAACGACCACCTCAAAGGCTGCCACCGCCAATAGGGAACGTCGATATTCCTGTCCGCCCCCTCAACCAAGCTTCCGCCTCCGGCAGAGTTCAAAGTTTCAAGTGTTCAGTTTCCAGTCTTCTCCAAAATCCTCTGCGTCTCTGCGTGAGACCTCCCCCCAACCAAGCCAAAAAAAACCGCTGCTCCGCTGCTCTGCGTGAGATCTCCCCCTCAACCAAGCCCCCCAACATTTCTTTCAAAATCCCCCAAGATTCAAAATTTTATTCCTTTGTTTCTCTTAAATTCCCCCGTTTCCCCTGAATCAGCTCTCCCTGAAAGCTTACTTTTTTGAACAATCTCGCTACGGCTTTCGATCTCTAACAATTTCATTTTTTTTCGAGGCCCAAGAGAACTCGCTCCACCTGCTCCAGCAGAGGTAGGATGAGCTTGAAAGTCCTTGAAAGATAAAGAATTGAGTCAAAACCCTCTTTTTTTCCCAATTGTCGAAAACACGGCAATACCACTACATGTGGTATTGTTAATAATTTGTGCATACCAAATGAGCAAGATTGCCCTTGCCCAATCAGCCATATTTTCTCTAGTCTGCAGGTCTGCTCGCCTCTTGGCCTGATAATCAGGATTAGCGAAAGGCTTCGACCATTCACCACGCCAAATCAACATCTCTCACCATGTCCGACACCACAACAATCACCATCGGAGACCGCACTTTCGTCCTTGATAAGGAGAAAGCCGACGCCGCCATCGCCGCCAAATCCGTCATCAACGGCCGCGACACCATGTTCTTCAATATCCTCCCCCTCAAATACCAATGGGCCTACGACCTCTACAAGACCATGAAGGGCAATCATTGGGAGCCCGAGGACATCCAGATGCAAACCGACATCCAGCAATGGCAGGGGAGTGAGATCTCCGACGTCGAGCGCTGGATCATCAAAATGGGCATCGGTTATTTCTCCGCCGCTGAAGGAATCGTTGGCGACAACATCCTCCACGTCGTCCGTGAACTCGTCACCGCCCCCGAGCTCAAGCTCGTCCTCGGCCGTCACGCCCACGAGGAAAACATCCACGCTGACTCCCTCGTCTACATGATCTCCTCACTCGGCATCAACCCGCACGAATGCGAGGCCATGTTCGAGGACATCCCCACCATCAAGGCCAAGAACAACTTCGTCGTCTCCAACTCCCGCGCCCTCCGCCGCGACGTCGACCTCACTCTTCTCGAAAACAAGCAGGCCCTCGCCAAAAACATCTTCCTCTTCGGCCAGGTCATGGAAGGCACCCAGTTCTACGGCCTCTTCGGCATGATCCTCAGCCTCTATCGCCAGAACAAATTCCCCGGCATCGGCCAGATGTTCCGCTACACCCTGCGTGACGAATCCAATCACATCGAAGTCTTCCGCCAGCTCCTCAATTCCCTCGTCATCGAAAACCCCGACATCATGACGGCTGAATTCAAGGAAGACCTCCGCCAGACCATGGCTGAAGGCGTCCGCCTCGAAAAAGACTTCATCAAGGACTGCCTCCCCGTCAACGCCGTCGGCCTCTCCATCGCCGAGTTCGAGCAATACATCGACTACATCTCCGATCGTCGCCTCGTCAACTGCCGCCTCGAGCCCCTCAAAGGCGGTGCTGTCGAAAACCCCTTCCCATGGCTCTCCGAAGCCATCGACCTCAAAAAGGAGCAAAACTTCTTCGAAGGCAAAGTCACCGAATATCAGAAAGCCAGCGCCCTCGAAGAAACCGGCTACACCGACGACGATCTGTAGAAGTTATCGGTTGGAAGTTGGAAGTCAGCAGTTGTTGAGATGAGCAAAATACAGTCATTTGAAGATCTTGAAGTTTGGAAAAGAAGTTCCCGGCTCGCCGTCGACACCTGCGTCAGCCTCAACTCCTCCCGCGATTACGCTCTAAGAAACCAAATGGAACGAAGTTCCGTCTCCATTCCCTCCAACATCGCCGAAGGCTCCGAACGAGACAGCACTGCAGACTTCCTGTCTCTTATACACATCTCCGAGCCCACGAGA
>CAJXVQ010000826.1 GCA_913060685.1 uncultured Verrucomicrobiales bacterium | reverse complement strand
ACACAGAGTAGATCGTCGGCAGCGTCAGATGTGTATAAGAGACAGTTCTTCACCTTCGGAAGACGAGCTCTTGCGCTTGGCTCGTAAATTCAGCCGTATGGAGGAGCCCGGTGATTTTCTTTATTGTATGAACCTTTTTGAAATGACTCTGGATCGTCCGGAACAAGCTCCTTTGAAAGCTTTGCTTCAGGGGCTTTCCGAGGATCTCCCCTATAGCGATGCCATTGCGGTGGTGGCCATCCAGGGATGTCAGCAACTGGGCGAAGAAGATGAGGTGGAGTTTCTTGAGGAGGAACTCATTGAGACTCTCTCCGGGGCTTGGATGAGCGCATGGGGCGAGCGAGACGTCTCCCGGTATCATGTCGCCGTCGCCGCTTACTGGATGATCGCTCGAAAAGAAGGAGCCCCTATTCCGGTCTGGATGAGAGAAATTCCAAAGACCATGCCACTGGAAGTTGAGCGCGTGAGATGTGAACTTCTCCTCTTGATGACCCAGGGAAAATGGCAGGAATTTGAGGGTCTCTTAAAGAAGAAGCTCAAGCTCCTCGAAGAAGCCGAAGGAAGAGTCCTGCTCGCCTGTGCGGATCTCGGCCTCAAGAAAAAAGGCGCTCACGAGAGAGGACTGAAGGTCCTCCTTTCCCCAGATAAAAAAGACAGCTACGCGATCCAACTGCGACAGTTGTTGAAGGAGTAATTCTTCTTGCTCTCGGCCTGAAGTCGCAATGTCTTGTTCTCCTCCCAGTGCCCTCTGCGAAATCCATTGAAGGGGAATGATTGGGCCAGACTACGAGTAAACTCAGCCGCTGGATTTTTCCAGCCATTCCAAAACATCCCGGACCTCTTCTTCATTCACCGAATGCCCGAGGCCCGCATAGCTTTTGAAGGTCGGCTTGTAGCCCGCTTTCTCGAGCGATTGCATCGCGGTTTCGGCTGCTTCGAAGGAGACCACTTCGTCTGCAGTTCCGTGAAGGATGGCAATCGGCAGCGTTCCTTGTGAAGCGGGTGGCTGATGCTCCTCGGACTCCATGAGATAGCCCGACATTAGCAGGATCCCGGCAATTTTGGACTGATGCCTCAATCCCACCTGAAGCGCCATCGCTGCTCCTTGAGAGAACCCCGCCAGGATGATTCTTTCGGCCGGCTCAGCGGCGATCAAAGCTTCGATTTTCTTCTGGCTCGTAGAAACGGTGTCCCAATTGACATTGCGGGGGTGACTCAGACTGATGATGTCATACCAGGCAGGCATACTCATTCCCATGTTGATCGTCACGGGGATCGCCGAAGCGTGAGGAAGCACGAAGCGCCAGCGCTTTGGCTGAGCCGCCTCGCACAGCATCGCGGCCACGTCTGCAAAATCATGTCCGTCCGCTCCGAGTCCGTGCATGAGGATCACACACAGCTCAGCGTCTTCTTTCGTCGCCCCGATTTCGAGATAAGGGAGCATCTCAGAGTCTTTCATCGCCATTCCCAAAAACTACCTGCCTTCCCGGTCATGGCAATCCCGGGAAAAAGAATCCTTACTTCCCCAGATCGAAGACTCCACCGATGCGCCCGGCTAAGTCGAGATCATGAGTCACCACGACGAGGGTGACCCCGTCTTCCTTTTGAATCTCAAGTAGGAGGTCGGCGACCTTACTGCCGGTTTCGCCATCGAGAGAGCCGGTGGGCTCGTCTGCCAAGACGACGCGGGGCTGGTTGATGAGTGCACGGGCCACGGCGGTGCGTTGCTTTTCGCCGCCGGACAATTTGCCGGGCCGGTGATCGAGGCGGTGGTCGAGGCCGACCCGCTTCAGGAGGGCGATGGCACGCTTGCGGGTCTCTTCCTCGCTTTCCTCCCAACCTCCGGCGAGGCGGGGAGTGAGGACATTTTCCAAAACGGTCAGCTGTGGGAGCAAATGGTGTTGTTGAAAAACAAAGCCGAGTTCCCGGTTGCGGAAGCGCGCAGCTTCCTTCTCGTTAAACTTGGCGATGTCTTCACCCCCGATTTCCACCGAGCCACTTGTTGGTGGCAGGAGGGCTCCCAAGCTGTCTCTTATACACATCTCCGAGCCCACGAGACCGAGGCTGATCTCGT
>CAJXVQ010000825.1 GCA_913060685.1 uncultured Verrucomicrobiales bacterium | reverse complement strand
GTTCAAAGAAATTATCGTGGATCCCGACCCGATCGACCCCGAGGAGCTCCCGCCATACCTCCGACAGTTCCTCTTCCACCATCGTCTGCGGAGCGACGTAACCGGAATCCAGTTCCGGTCGCGAAGCATCCGGTGCAGGTAAGGCCCGCCTGTCCACCTTCCCGCTGGGGGTCAGTGGCAGGGCAGCCAACGGAATGAAAGCGGCCGGGATCATGTAATCGGGCAGCTTTCTCTGCACGTGCTCTCTCACCTGACGCGTATCCATTTTCACTCCCGGAGTGGACACAAGGTAAGCAATCAAGCGCTTGTCTCCGGGCCGATCCTCACGTAGTAATACGACGTTCTGCGACACGCCCGAATGGGCGTTGATTACCGATTCGATCTCACCGAGTTCAATGCGGAATCCACGCAGCTTCACTTGATCGTCCATACGTCCGAGAAACTCGAGGTTGCCATCCGCACGCCAACGGCATAGATCACCACTACGGTAAAGCCGCGAATCAGGATCATCATCGAACGGATTTGCCACGAACCTCTCTGCGGTAAGCTCCGGTTGTTTTAGATAGCCACGCGCCAAACCCGCTCCCCCAATGTAAAGTTCACCAGGAACACCAATTGGCACCGGACTCTCCTCAGCATCCAGCAGGTAGATCTGCGTATTTGCAAGCGGTTTGCCAATAGGGCACTCCCCGGACCAACCCTCGAGGTTACAATCGAACATCAGCGAGGTCACGACATGGCTTTCCGTCGGTCCGTAGTGATTATGCAAACAACCGTCGTCAGTCGATCCAAGCAAACGCAGAATTTCGGAAGTCAGGTGCAGCACCTCACCAGCTGACACGATGTCGCGCAACGGCAAGTCACCCTTAACCCCAGCGAACGCAATCGCCAACTGTTGCAACGCTACGTAGGGCATAAAAATCCGTTCCACCTGTTCATCCGAGATGAAGCGAAGGAGCGCGGTCGGGTCCCGCCTCGTCTCCTTATCGACTAGAACGAGGGTCCCTCCGCAAGCCCAAGTTGACAGCATCTCCTGAAATGAGACGTCGAAAGTCGCAGACGCGAACTGCAGCGTGCGGGAAGGTTTACCAAGACGAGGATGCCTTCGGTGCCACTCGATCAGATTGGAAAGAGCTCCGTGGGGCATTGCCACGCCCTTGGGCCGCCCGGTCGATCCCGACGTAAAAAGAATATAGACAAGGCTTCCAGTATCAGCTTGAAAGGCCGGATTCTTACGTTCATTCTTTTCTAGCTTAGCGACCTTCGCGTCCACACAGATCAGATCGAGTCCCTCTGCCGCAATCATGGCGCGGTGGCTCTTTTGCGTGACCACATGCTCCACCCTCGCGTCCCTCAGGATGAATTCCAGCCGCTGCCGGGGATACTCGGGGTCCAAGGGCACGTAGGCCGCACCTGACTTAAGAATTCCAAGGATTCCTACCGCCAGATCATGCGACCGTTCAAGACACAAGCCCACCCGGGCTCCAGGTCCAGCTCCCTGGCTTCGCAGATGACGAGCAAGCTGATTGGCTCGCTCGTTCAGTTCCCGGTAGCTCAGCTGCTCGTCCTCAAAGACCACCGCGATCGAGTCAGGTGCCATTTCCACCTGTTCCTCAAACAATTCATGAACGCACTTCACGGGATACTCCTCCGCCGTGTCGTTCCATTCCACCAGGAGTTGATGGCGTTCCCCCTCGGTCAGCATCGGCAACTCGCCGAGACGCTTCTCGGGATCTACAGTTAACCCCTCAAGCAAAGTCAGGAAATGACCCACCATTCGTTCAATTCTCGATGCATCGAAGAGGTCTGTGCTATAAACGATCACCCCGGACAGCATCTCCCCCCACTGCCGGAGATGCATTTCCAGATCAAAACGAACCCGCTCGCTCCTTGATGGCAGTTTCGAAACTTCAAGATCGCTCAAGGCGAGCTTACCATCGCCGAGGTTCACCAACTGAAATATCACCTGAGTCAACGGACTACGGCTCGGATCACGCTCCGGTTGAAGCTCCTCAACCAGCTTCTCGAACGGTAGATCCTCGTGATCGTAGGCTCCCAGTGACATTTCACGGACCC
>CAJXVQ010000824.1 GCA_913060685.1 uncultured Verrucomicrobiales bacterium | reverse complement strand
CGAGATCAGCCTCGGTCTCGTGGGCTCGGAGATGTGTATAAGAGACAGCCCCCAAACATCTCTCTCTCTCGGCTCACCCTCATAAAGTGCCGCCACCGCCGTCCCATACTCCTCAATCGGGAGCGCTTGCAAAAAATCCACCGCCAAAAAGTTTTTTCGATGACCTTTCAAAATCTCCGCCACTATCGCCCCCCTATCTTCCCCGGGTGGAAGGCCCTCAACCACCTTCGCCGCCTCCAAAGGCCGCTTCCCTGCCAGATTCTTCAGTAAACCAGCCATCGCCAAAGTCTTCGTCCGACTCTCCTCTTTTCCCCCAATCACCTCTGCAATCCTGACCACATCTTCCGCTCCTCTTCCTTCCCAAATGGATTTCAAAACCCCCTTCCTCAAAATTTCATGCTCGTCTTTCATACGCGTAATCTCATCAAAGACCACCGTTGGAGTTAGCTCCCCCGCTCTCATTTTTTTGCCGATAATTCGTCCCACCGTTTCCGAACCATACGATGCTCCCCGCCGATCCAACCAACTCAATGCCGCCGCAAAATCGACTTTAGTCAACTCCAGCGCGATTGACCGCGTCAGACTGTTTGTCGCAAAAATCATCGCCTGGCTTGGCTTCTCCAAAGACGCCCATTCATCGACCTTCACCACCGCGGCCCTGGGATCATCCTTCACCCAAGCTTCCATCACTCCCTCCAAAGCATAACGAGCCACCCCATTCTCTAAATTCTCAGCCCACCGCACCGCCTCTTCCGCTCCCTCTTCCATTCTAACCGCTCCCAGTATCTTCAAAACGATCCTCGTCCGATACTCCTCCGACTTACCCTCTCTCGCAATCTGCTCAAAAATCAACTCCTCCATCTCATCCGTCCGCTCCCGAATCAATGTCAACCATTCCTCGGTCGCCTTCACTCCCCAAGGCAGCTCAAAGCTCTTGATCCCTCGCAGATAATCTAAAGTCACCTCATGCTCATCTCCTTTCAACAACTCCTCCAGAACCATTGTCCTCATCTTCTTTTCCAAGTCCCCCAGCTCCCCGATCCCTGCCATCGCCTTCCCGGCATCAAGTCCCATCCATCTCGAAAACACCACCGGCAACAACTTCCAACCAAGATTCCTCGTCCTTAAAAAGGCAATCGCGCCCTCCGGAGCCACCTCCGCCCAACGCCGCAAAATCATCTTCTGCAACTCCAACCTCTTCCCCACCTCGCTCCCATCCAATTCACTAAAGATCAGCTTCAATTCCTCCCCTGTCCTGGCCCCACGAATCCGCCCTACCCAACTCTCAATCACAGGGTCGACTTCCACGACGATCCTACTTTTTTCTTGCACCACCTTCCGCTTGCTCGAAGCCACTTTCTCTTCACTCCCAGTCCTCACTTCCGGACGATCCCACCCAAAAATACCACCCAGGAAAAATCCTAGAACCGATAACAATGCCACCCTCATCTCTAAGACGATGGCGATTTCACTCAGTCATTGCAACGTTCCGGCTGTAAAGTGTTTGTAAACCCTCTCCTTTCTCAACCTCGTTGGAAAAACCAGATTGTGAGGCAGAGTAATCGAACAAAAACTTGCGCTTGTCCGCGGGCAAATCTCGGTCGCAACTGAAAGCGGTAGTTCCATCGGGTGGAAAAAGCGCTTGGAGTTCAACCGGCAAAAAAAATACATGCCAGCGCTACCATCCTCTATCCGGGAATTAGGAACTCGTTTATAACCAGCATCATCGATCAAAGATTCGTAATCCTATGAAACGACAATGGCTCCGACCAATCGCAAATTGAATCGATCTCCGTCGGGAGTCCGGTATCATGATGGCAATGTCGATCATCCCCCACCTTCTTATCGTCCTCACCCTTTTGCCTTCATTCGCGCTTGCCGAACCATCGACCGAGCAACTGGTCGATAAGTTGGTCCGGGAAAGCGGCAGTTTTTTTTATAACGACGACGCTGAAGAAATCGCCAAATCGCTGCGTGACGGAAAGCATTGCGAGAAAGCCAAAACCCTTCTCAACGACCACATCGATAACGTCTGTCTCTTATACACATCTGACGCTGCCGACGATCTACTCTGTGTAG
>CAJXVQ010000823.1 GCA_913060685.1 uncultured Verrucomicrobiales bacterium | reverse complement strand
CTTCAGTTTGCTGTGGGCATCCCAGGCTCCGGCGCCACCGCCGCCGTGTTGGATCTGAATAAAGCGAACTCCGCGTTCGACAAATCGTCGCGCGGCGAGCAGCTGTTCGCCGAAGCTTTTTGTCTCTTTCTGGTCGAGGCCATAAAGTTTTTTGGTCGCCTCCGACTCTTTGGAAAAATCGACCACGTCGGGCACGGCGGTCTGCATCCGGTAGGCGAGCTCGTAGGATGCGATGCGTGCTTCCAGCGCCGGGTCATGCGGATATTCACTGCCGCGCAGCGTGTTCAGACGATGCACCAGATCGAAGCCGACGCGTTTCGCATCCGAGGAAAACTTGGCCTGAGGTTTTGCGAAATCGAGTGGGTTGTTTGGATCGATCCGCAGCGGCACGGCGTTGTGTTTCGGCCCCAGGTAGATGCCGTCGCGGTTGTTCCAGTAGGGCCGCGTCCCAATCGAAATGAATTGCGGGAGGTTTTCGTTGAGACTGCCGAGGCCGTAGTCCACCCAGGCACCCAGGGTGGGGAAGTCGCCGTCGTTGCGATGGCGGCCGGAGTGGAACTGAGCCTGTGCCCCGTGGTTGCTGTCCGTGGTCCACATCGAGCGAACGATGGCCAACTTGTCGACGTTTCGGGCAATGTTAGGGAACCAATCGCTGACCTCGGTGCCGCTCTTGCCGTGTTTTTTGAAACCCACCTGGAGAGGATAGAGCGTGTTACGCATCTGGCCGTTGGCATCGGGAACGACGAGGCGTTCGATGGCGAGTTTGTCGGGATCGAGGGCGTCGGCGAAGGGCGTATCCTTGATCTCTCTGCCTGCGTATTTGCTGAGCATCGGTTTGGGGTCGAAGCTCTCCATGTGGCTGACACCACCATTCATGAACAACCAGATCACACTCTTGACCTTGGGCTGGTGTCTGGGCGTGCCGCCGGGCGGTGACCACTTGGTGGCAGACTCAGCGAGACTTTCCTGCTGGAGAATGCTGCCGAGCGCAATGCCGCCGAATCCCATCGCAGCATTGCCGAGAAAATGCCGCCGATCTATAAAGCTGTTGGGTTCTTGATTCATCGTGGTGCCAGGTATCGAGCTATCAAAGCGGTCCTTCCGGGACGCTTCTCTTTTGGAGCTGCTCCGCAATCGTCATCTGTTTCAACATCAGCGGAGAGTGACAAAGTCGTTGTGGTTGAGCAGGGCCCAGACGAAGTGAGCGCGGGCCGAATCGGAGTTACCGCCGGGCAAGGTGCTCCACTGTTTCATCGCATCGAGACTGGCCAGAATCTCTTCCTCCGAAGGCTCGATCCCTGCGATGTTGGCAAATGCTTTCTCGATGAATTCGGCGTCGCTCATATTCTCGTGCGTAGCCTCAAGTCGTTTGGCAATCCTGGGCGCCGCTTCCAGAACGAGTTTACTGTTCGCCATGGCCAGTGCCTGCTGAGGGATGATGCTTTGCTCGCGCTTGTAGCATTCCTTGACCAAGGCCTCGTCGAACATGGTCAGGAAAAGGTTTCGTTCATTGTGGGAATGAAAGAAATACAGGCTGCGACGCTTGGATTTTTCCTGTTCGCCTTTGCGAATCGGGGGGCCTCCCATGGTCAGGTCGAGTTCGCCGGTGAGAGCCAAAATGGAATCTCGAACAACCTGGGACTCGAGCCGAAGGGACGTTCGATGCCAGAGCCGTTGATTGTCGGGATCGCGGGCCAGTTGCTCTTCGGCACCGGCAAGGGACGAGCTCATGCGGTAGGTGGACGAGGTGACGATGAGGCGGTGAAGGTGTTTCATGCTCCAGTCGTTTTCGATTAACTCGATAGCCAGCCAGTCGAGCAATTTCGGATGAGTCGGCTTGGCTCCGTGACGGCCGAAGTCAAAGTTCGACGCGACCAGGCCTTCTCCAAAATGCCGCGTCCAGATGTGGTTTACTGCCACGCGGGCGGTGAGTGGATTCGCAGGATCGGTGATCCATTTCGCGAGAGCAGTACGACGACCGGTGCTCGTCGGGTGGAATTTCTGCGGAGGGTCATCGGTGCGCGATTCAAGGACTGTCTCTTATACACATCTCCGAGCCCACGAGACCGAGGCTGATCTC
>CAJXVQ010000822.1 GCA_913060685.1 uncultured Verrucomicrobiales bacterium | reverse complement strand
ATCTACACAGAGTAGATCGTCGGCAGCGTCAGATGTGTATAAGAGACAGATCTGATCCACTTCCTTTTCCAGTGCCTCCTTTGTCTCTCCCTTAAATGCCGCCACGACAACCCTCACACCCTGCCCGCGGGCGGCGCGGGCAAAGGTTTCCGGGTAAATCCCGTTCCCCGCGATCACTCCGATCGTTCGCTGCGCAATGCTCACACCGGAGATTCTCATTTTTAAGACCGTAAACTTCAAACTTCAAATTGCATGATGCTCGAGAATGTTTAGACTCACGGTATGGAAAATTTAGGCCTTGTCTTCGGAGTTGTCGGTATTTTAGCACTCCTGGTCATCGGAGTGATCTTCATTAATTTCTTTGGCCTGTGGATTCAAGCCAAGGCTGCTGGAGCTCCGGTGAGTCTCGTGAACCTTATCATGATGCGCTTTCGGAAGGTCCACCCCGGCACGATCGTGAATAGTAAAATCACTGCCGCCAAAGCAGGGTTAGACTACGAAACCGATGATTTGGAGGCTCATTATCTCGCCGGTGGCGATATCATCAACGTTGTTTTGGCCCTTGTTGCTGCCGATAAAGCGGGAATTTCACTCTCCTTTAAGAGGGCCTGCGCGATCGACCTCGCCACCAAGGACACTGGAAAGACTGTTCTTGATGCGGTCAGAACTTCCATTAACCCCAAGGTGATTGACTGCCCCAACCCCAGCGCGGGCATCACGAAAATCACCGCTGTCGCAAAGGACGGGATTGGCGTGAATGTGCGGGCAAGGGTAACGGTGCGCACCAATCTCGACCGTTTCGTGGGAGGAGCCACCGAGGAGACGATCATCGCCCGGGTTGGCGAGGGCATCGTGACCTCCGTCGGTTCGGCCGCCTCTTATAAGAGCGTTCTTGAAAATCCCGACTCAATCTCAAGACTCGTCCTTGAAAAGGGAGTCGATGAAGCCACGGCCTTCTCAATCCTCTCCATCGATATCGCAGACGTCGATGTTGCGGACAACGTGGGAGCCCGCCTTCAAACCGAACAGGCCGAAGCCGATAAACAAGTCGCCCAGGCCAAAGCCGAAATGCGCCGTGCTGCGGCAGTCGCATCCGAGCAGGAAATGGCAGCCCGGACTCAGGAAATGCGTGCCAAGGTTGTCGAAGCCGAAGCGATGGTCCCTCTGGCAATCGCAGAAGCTTTCAGGAACGGAAACCTCGGCGTCATGGACTTCGCCAAATATGAGAACGTCGTCGCCGACACCAAAATGCGTGATTCCATCGGCGAGGAAAGCAACGGTCAAACCGAAGAGGTGTAATTTCGAATGACCCTACTCGCCGATCTTCCTTTTGACTCCAACGCCATCATCGTGGTGGTGGCGGTCATCTTTGCCGCCATCAAGGCTTTCATCGAAAGGAATAAAAATAACGATGGTGAGGAACCGCCTGAACTTCCTGAAGACGCAGAGGAGGACTACGATCCCTATTTGGAATACCAAGCTGAGTTGGAAAGACAAAGGAAACAGCTTGAGATCAAGTTGCCTGTCCAAGTCTCCAAACCTCCCCCGCTCACCAGTCCACCCGCGGTTCAAATCACAAACAAGGCACCCATCCGTCCTCAACTCAGTGAAGCTGAGAAGAAGGCCCTTGAAAATTTGAACCTGACCTCGCGCCGCCAAAGAAGCACCTCGGGCGACAAGTCCACCAAATCAAGAATCTACCTGCACCTGTCCAGTCCAACCGCTGCACGGGAGGCCTTGGTTCTTGCTGACCTGCTGGGACCTCCGAAGGCTTTGAAGGATCGTCGATAGTTCGCCGCGCCTCTTCTCATGGCCCAAGGTTCTAGAGCCACGATTTTAGAATCCTGGCGTCCCGGGCGACATTGGCGACAGCTTCCATGACATCTTTCTTGGGATAGATCTGGGACTTTCCCCATTCCATGTGGAGGGAAAGGGGCATGGACGCATGACCTTTTCGAACTGCCTCAAAAGTCTTTTGACTCACAATCCCGGTATCAAGAGGAACATTTTTGAGCTGGTCTGATCGCTCTCCGAGCCACTTGGCATCTTTCACAACTGTCTCTTATACACATCTGACGCTGCCGACGATCTACTCTGTGTAGAT
>CAJXVQ010000821.1 GCA_913060685.1 uncultured Verrucomicrobiales bacterium | reverse complement strand
TACACAGAGTAGATCGTCGGCAGCGTCAGATGTGTATAAGAGACAGGTGCTGGTTTGGCTCTTTGGGATCGGTGGTCCGTGGGTCGCCGCCGGGGTAGTGGCGTTCATGATTCTGGTTTCCTCGTGGATCGCGGTGCGGACGGTGAAGACGATGAGGATGAAGGTGTTTGGCGATGCGGTGCTCGCGATCGGGGTGGGTGGTGGAACGGTGTTGGCCTTGGTCTTGTTTGGCGTGCTCGATTTGGATCACTGGTTTGAATCGCGCTACGCGATTCCTTTGGCCGGAATGGTGTTCGCCAATGCCATGACAGCGGTGACCTTGAGTGCGGAGCGCTTTGATGCCGAGCTGGCTGGTGGGAAGGCCCCCTTGGCGGCGCGCAATGCCGCTTGGAATGCGGCCCTCATCCCACAAGTCAATTCGTTCATGGCGGTGGGCTTGGTTTCGATCCCCGGAATGATGACGGGACAGATCATTGCGGGAAACCCTCCGGGGCTAGCTTCGCATTACCAGATCATGGTGATGGGGATGATCTTTGGCTCAGCAGGACTGGCCGTGGCAATTTTTCTTTGGCGAGCGATGGGGAAAGCTGAACGAGCGTGAGCCGTGGAGTCGCTGTCAGGGAGAGATGGTGAACGTCAGAGTGCTGAAACGTTTGTTGGGTTTGTGGAAGCTTGGGGTGGCAGCGGTCATCAACCCCCATTCTCCCCCATCCGCTCCGACCCAACAGCTGCTTCAGGGACCCCACCCAAAAAGAAAAATCCTCCTTCTCCTCGCCGTCTTCCTTCTCATCGAATGCGAAGAATTCCAGCAAGTTAGGAGATCATCACAAGACACCGAGGCCACCAAGACAGCTTCGAAATTCCCGGCTATTATCTCCCCGCTCATCGACCCGGCCAAGCTGGATTCACTCAAGGGCAAGAGGGCCGCAACTCCCAGCCTACGGAAAGCCTGCCATTGGTTGAAGAGTGACTTTTCCCTCCTGCTTTGTGGCCTCTAATCGAACTTCCATCTTCACCTCAAGGCGACTTTTCATCCTCTCGCCCCGCAAGACAACTTTGCATGTCACTTTGGGTTTTGGATTCGAAAAGAAACAATTGATGACCCTTTCCCACATGAAATCACGCATTGTCAGATGGAGACGTTCATCGTGATGCTTTCCAGACACGATTCAATTCTCAATATGAAAGCCAGTCACACGATTCTCATGGTCATCGCTTCGATGTTACTGGCCGCTCTCTCGAGTTGTACAAGTCAACATGCCATTAAGCCAGGTCATGCCATGATCGAAATCGATCGTTCGGGAGAATCCCAGAAACGTATTCTGCATCCAAAGTTTGTGAGCGTTAACGGCAGGGCGCTTTCGTCGGCAAAACGCAGTGTGCAATTACCTGAGGGGCCGCAAGAAGTAATGATTCGTTTTGCCTTCCGGAGAGGTGACTTTCATGACGCAAAACTCCGCTTTAAAGCTCGCGCCAATGAACGTTATTCCGTCCGTTTTGTTCCCCATCCATACACTCTGCCCAGTGAACTCCGAACAGGTAATTATGTCGGAGGCGGAGGAGAGGCGGCCCCTTTTGTAATGTTTGGGCAGTATATAAAAAGGCGTGTAGAAAAAGAGATACGCTCGATGGAAAACCGATCAACGGATGTCGAGTGGGCATACATCCGCGTGTTCCCGTCCGATATCGCCAGAGGTGCGGTTGCGGAGGTTCGAGTCCCATGACTATGCCCATACACGGGGCGGACTAAAAGGATCTATGACAATGGCAAGGTGAAGACGCTTGGCCACGTTAGGGACGGAAAGGCAGACGGTCCGTTCGCCGCCTGGCATGAGAACGGGCAGATGTCAGAGCAAGGCATCTACAAGGCCGGGAAGAAGGAAGGTCTGTGGATCTTGTGGGGCGAAGACGGCAAGGAAGTGAGCCGAAAGAAGTGCAAAGACGACGAAGAAGTTGCGGAATGATTTTGTAGCGAGCGGAATGCCTCATGCGCTTCCTGGTTAGCTTTCAAACAAGGGCCAATCTGGTTGCTGCCGATGATTCCAAACACCCTCTACGCTGTCTCTTATACACATCTCCGAGCCCACGAGACCGAGGCTGATCTCG
>CAJXVQ010000820.1 GCA_913060685.1 uncultured Verrucomicrobiales bacterium | reverse complement strand
AGATCAGCCTCGGTCTCGTGGGCTCGGAGATGTGTATAAGAGACAGGTACTGAAGGGTGTCTTGAAGTGGTCTCCGAGGTATTCGCAAGCGAACTTGACCTTTCCGCCAGCGAGTGGGGTGGTGTAGTTGACGTGCGCGTAGGCGGAGGTGTAGTCGCCGCCGGCGATGTTGCTGGTCCCGTCCTGGAAGGCAAACTCGGCGTAAAGGCCGCCCGATTTGGTGTAAGCTCCGTAGGTGTTGCTCTCGCCCACGTTGGCGTTGTTGTCGATGTCGACGAGGTAGACATAGCCCCCAACATCACCAAAGTCCGCTTTGTAGCTGGCATCGAGAAAATGAAAATCGCCATCGAAAGAACGCAGCGGTGGTCCGGGAGGAGCATCGTTGGCATCGGCTCCGAAGATGCGAAGGGCGCGATCAGAGTAAACGTAGGAGACGGAAAATTTGTCATCCTTGTAGCCGATCTCGGCAGCATCAAAGGTCTGCATGTTTTGACGCCAGATGACGTTGCCGATGTGCTGGGCACCTCCGCGAACGATGCTTTGGCGACCTACTTTGGCCCAATAGCCTTCCTTCGCGTATTTGAGGTAAGCTTGATTGAGTTCGGCGTTGTCCGGATCAGCGATGACGGTCTGTCCGGCCCGGTAGGGTCTGGTCGATTGGCTGGCGGTCGGGTTACTCCGGAAGTCACGGAGGAGAGCTTCAGTGAACTCGCCCTCAACGAAGGCGGAAAATCCATTGAAGTCGCCAAGTCCGAGTCCGATGCGGGCGCGGATGGTGCCTGAGTTGGATTCATCCAGCGGGTCGGTTTCACGGAATTCGTAGCGTGCTCGAATGTCTCCGGTGAATTTGATCTTCTCCATGAAGTCGGGAGAACCAGTGGTACCGATTGGCGTTGCAATGGTGGTGTCTGGCTCCCCGGCAAGGGCGAGGGATGAAGTGAGACCAATGAGTCCCGAGGCGAGGTAGCGGTGGCTTTTCATATTATTATTGCGGTATAAGTGTGCTCTATGAGCGGTCGTTTTTTCTTGGGGGAAGATGGTTTAGGCAACGGAGGTGGCGTGCTCGGCCGCAGCGGCCTCGAGATCAGCGCCTTTTTTGTCGATGAAGCCCATGGTGTTGCCATTGGCGAAGGTTCGGGAGCCGGACTTGATGGGGGCGCGTTGTTCGAGGAAGGCGAGGAGATGCTCGCGGTATTTGAAGAACATCGGATCGAGGAAGACCTCCTTGCGATTGCGCGGCCGGGGGAAATCGATCTCGAGGATTTCTCCGACGCCGGCGAGGGGGCCGTTGGACATCATGACGCAGCGATCGGCCATGAAGACGGCTTCATCGACATCGTGGGTGACAATCAGGGCGGTGAGTTTTTCCTTGGCGAGGATGTCGATGATGACGTCCTGTAGCTCCATACGGGTGAGGGAGTCGAGGCGGCCGAAGGGTTCATCGAGGAGGAGGACCTTGGGCTGGAGGGCGATGGCGCGGGCGATGCCGACGCGCTGCTGCATACCGCCGGAGAGTTCACGGGGATATTTTTTCATGGCGTCGCCGAGGCCGACGACGGAGAGGGAGTGTTCGACGATTTGTTTGCGCTCGGCCTTGGTGGCGTGCGGGTAGACGTTCCTGACGCCGAGCATGACGTTTTGGAAGGCGTTCATCCAGGGCATGAGGCAGGGTGACTGGAAGACGACGGCGCGGTCCGGTCCGGGGCCGCTGATTTCTTTTTTACCGACGATGATACCGCCGTCGGAAATCTCATTGAGCCCGGCGAGCATCGTGAGGACGGTCGATTTTCCGCAACCGGAGTGGCCAATGAGGGAGATGAATTCGCCCTCGGCGATGTTGAGATTAAAGTTCTCAATGACGCGGAAGTCATCGCCATATGGATTCGGGTATTCCTTGACGAGATTGAAGATCTCGACGGCGCGAGTGGGCTTTTTCCCAGTGGTGGCAGTCATGATGGTTTAGGCTGCGGAGGTGGGCTGGGAGACTTTGTTTTTGAGACGGATGCGAGCGGTGGGCAGGGAGAAGTCCTTTGGCCGGATGTCGGGCATGGGCACGATTTCCTGGCGGGCGTCTTTGGACCTGTCTCTTATACACATCTGACGCTGCCGACGATCCACTCTGTG
>CAJXVQ010000819.1 GCA_913060685.1 uncultured Verrucomicrobiales bacterium | reverse complement strand
AGATCGTCGGCAGCGTCAGATGTGTATAAGAGACAGGGGTTCTCATACCGCGCCATCTTTCGTCGGATCGAGTCACGATGATGATTTTAACCAGCCCGTCAGGCTGAATGTTCACATCCAGTTGCACATAGACGTTAATGCCCTCAACAACCCGAACCGAGCCGCTTTTGAAATCCTTCTGCGTCAGAATCTCAGGCTCGGGAACAAGCTTGGACATCCCCCACCCTGCTCCGGCCAGAGCGATGGTCGTGGCTGCGGCATTCTGATAAAATCTCCGACGAGAAGGACCACCGGTGAGAGCGTGCGCGAAGCTCTCAATATCAGGATAGCGATCATCGGGAGAAGCAGACATCGCCTTTCGCAACACGGCATCGAGCCAACGTGGTGAATCCGGAGCCTTGCTGCGAAGCTTGGGATAGGAGCCCATTGGGATTTCGTCAGTGAGAAGCTCCCAGAGCGTCGTCGCCAGAGAGTATTGATCAGCGCGACCATCGATCTCACGATTGCTCCGGAGTTGCTCCGGAGCGGCATACCCGAAGGAGACGAGGGCATCAGTCGTCCGGGTGACCCGGTCTTGCTCAATCGGCAAAGCGGCCCCGAAGTCCGAAATGACGAGCCGATTGGTCGCTTTCTCCAAGAGCAAATTTGATGGCTTAAGATCCCGATGGACCAGCCCATCCTGATGAAGAATCCCCAGGGCGGCACAAAGATCGGGGATCCAGGTCCGCAGAGTTACCCACGAAAAGACCCCCTCCTCTTGAAGAATCCGATGAAGGTCTGCACCCTCGATCCATTCGAGAGCGAGCCAGGCAGATTTGCCATCCGGACTGAGATCCTTTTGGTAAATGCCCAGAAGATTAGGATGTTTGACGGAGGCAGCGACTTCCGCTTCACGAAGCCAACGCTCACGGGCAATCTCAATGTCGCTTTCAAAGGGGATCAATTTGAGGGCAACGACTTGCGAGGATTCGCGATGGCTCGCTTTCCAGACAAAGCCACTTCCTCCGCGACCCACAAAGGTTTCGAGATGATAGGGAAAATTCCCCTCCATCCATGGGGGTGGAGCAATCAGGGCCTGTACTTCCGACAACTGCAGGGCGTCATGAAAAAGTCCCACCAATCCCTGGTCATCAAATTGGTGAATGGTGTGCTGCTCTGACATTCAATCTGTGAAACGTTCTCTCACTCGGAAAGTGACAATGAATGGGCTAGATCAGTGAATGAGCCACTTCTCCCAAACGCGCCTAAAAGGTGGCGGAGCTCATCATCAATTTCCATCTGGGTTGGCTTAACAAGGGTCGCCGTGACCTCTTCACGGAGGCAGTTTGCCAGGCGTTCACGCAGACGCTTCAGGCTGACATTGATGGCGTTTTCAGTCATTCCAAACCTTTCGATCATATCACGGGTATCGGATGGATCACGGGACTCAACGAAAGGAAGAGCATGATCAAAAAACTCCAAATTTCCCTGCTTAAGATATCTGGCTCGTAAACTCAGACAGGCCCGTCGCAGCGTGGCACGAGCCCAAGCTTGATCGTAGAGATCATCGTCATCCGAAGGTATCGAGTCATCCAGCTCAATGTGAATCTCCTGACCTCCCCGCTTGAGACGAGCATCGTGGAGAACCCAGTCTTTTTGCCAATTACGGAGAGCTTTGAGCAGGAAGCTGCGAAGCTTCCCCTGATCTGGAGAAAGCCGCATTGTAAAATCATCACTGCTCCAGAGTTTTTTAAGTAAGCCTTGGACCAAATCCTGGGCATCGGGAGAACGCACTCCCCGACGCTCCAGCCACGTCACCAATGCGGGCCAGTAGGTCTCGGAAAAATCGGACCAAGCTTGTAGCTTTACGGAGTGACGCCCATCACTCATCCGTTGGACAACGGTCCATCGGGTGACAGGAAAAAGGGTCTCTTTGGATTCGTTGGGAAATTCTTCCATGGATTAATGTTGGCGGGATGGATCGTTGCCGCTCGATCTTAAGAGCCAAAAAAGGACGATGGAATTGGAGGAACTTGAGACGAAATCATTTTCGAGGAGGGAAATTGGTGGAATGAGGACTTTGAGATGACGGGAAACACCCTATTCTAACCAAGCTGTCTCTTATACACATCTCCGAGCCCACGAGACCGAGGCTGAT
>CAJXVQ010000818.1 GCA_913060685.1 uncultured Verrucomicrobiales bacterium | reverse complement strand
GAGATCAGCCTCGGTCTCGTGGGCTCGGAGATGTGTATAAGAGACAGCTTCCTAAGAGAACATCAGGAATTTTCCCTCTTCGATCATCATCACTTTTCCCAGGATGTCGGCGCGATCAAACCAAACGATGACTTCTACACCAAAGCCATCGAACACTACCAACTCAGCCCCACCGAGACCCTCTACCTCGATGACCTCCCCGATAACATCGCCACCGGAAAACGCCTCGGATTCCAATCCTGGCAATACGATCTCAACGATCACCCGGCATGCCTCACCTGGCTCCGTGAACAGGGAGTCACTCTCCCTTCGACTTCGTAAAACTCACCTCCACATCCACCCATTCTCCAATGATCTAGGTGGCTCTCTAGTTCTTCCTCGATTTCCAATCATCGCCATGGGCCTCCTCTCATCCTTCGACACCAACCGCGACCAATTCAACAATAGTGGCGTAAGCGGGAAACTCGTCGTCAACTTGTCTGACTTCATTGTCAGCGGAACTCCCATCGGCAACGCCCCTTGGAATGGTGATTTTTTCACAGAACTTCTAAGCCAAAAAGAAACTCTCAAATCCGATCAGGAAGGCTACGAGCTTAGCACGACAAAAGGCGTTCTGACTTCGGCCTTTATCACCCTTGAAGATTTCGCCGGCAGTTTTCTCATCAAGAGTCAACTCACACCACTTTCGATCCATACCACCAAAGAAGAAATTACCACCCTCTTCGGAGAACCCTACTGGACGGATCGCGATGACGGCGAGATCATCCTCTTCTACGAATACCGCGCCGGAGGAATTGAACTCCAATTCGAATTCCCCGACGGCCAACACCTCGGCTTCATCACCCTCATGAAAGATGGAATTCTCTCAGTCGCGAACCAACGCAAGAGCTACGGCGTCACCAAGCCATGGCCCCCTGAAGAGAGCTAAACCTTCACACCCTAAACATGCACCTCATCCCGCGTCTGCTCCAAGGTTCCCTTCGTCACCCCCAACCTTTCGATCGCTCCCAACTTCCGTATTAAATCCTGCGCGTCCCCCTTCCCTCCTAAAAAGTCGCGATACCAGTTCACCAGTCTCGCCGCCTGCTTTGCATCTTCCTCCAAAAGCTCCACCCGGAATTTCCGCAACCCCAGCGTGATCAATTCATCCACGCTCGCCGCCCCCGTCTGCGCCCGGCCATTGAAGAGCGTGTTCCGACACCCCACGTCCGCCTTCAAAATATGCAACTGCCCCACCCGGTCCCGCAGTTGCACACTGTGCTTATCACAAGGCTTCCCGCAGTCCTTGATACTCGTCCCCTTGCTCATGAAGGTGCAAAATACACAGTGCTCCATGTGAAACATCGGCATATGCTGATGCACCGTGAGTTCAAACCACCCCGGCGGCGCGCTCTCGATCAACTCGCCCACCTGACCTTCATTCAAATCATAGGACACCGTCAAATTCTTAAAACCACCATGCTTCATCAGTAACCCGGCCGAAACCGGATTCGACACATTCAGCGAAAAATCCGCCACCATCGGAATACCACGTTCTTTAAAGTACGAAACTCCTCCGAGGTTACGAACCAGGACCCCGTCCGGCTCCGCCTTCTCCACCATCTTAAAGAAGCCAGCCTCCTTCGGCTTCTGAATCCGCGGAGTCGCTAAATAGATCTTCACTCCCGCAGCGTGCGCCACCTTCACCGCCTCACGGTAGTCTTTCAGATCTTCAAAATCACAATAGATAAACTTCGCACCGGCCTGCGCACAACCATGCACCTGATCCAGCGAGCGACACAGCATCCGCAGTTCCGGCACACCACCATCAACCTCTACCCTCTTCGGCAGAAACCTCTTTAAAGCAGCCTTACCATCCTTCACCACCGGCTCCACTCGCAACTCCTCCACCAAACGTCGACGCACCCGGTTCAACTCTCCCAGCGGCATCATGACCTCACCCTCAAGCGAGTTCTGCACCATCCCCAACTGAAACCCCGTCCCGCCAAGTCGACCCAGTTGTCCCGACAAAACCTCCTTAGTCAGCGGTCGCTTCTCAGCCTTCTCCAGCATCACTTCGCTCGCCACTTTCTTCCCCCGGCACTCCACCACCAAAGGCCTGTCTCTTATACACATCTCCGAGCCCACGAGACCGAGGCTGATCTC
>CAJXVQ010000817.1 GCA_913060685.1 uncultured Verrucomicrobiales bacterium | reverse complement strand
CTACACAGAGTAGATCGTCGGCAGCGTCAGATGTGTATAAGAGACAGGACGAGGACGGGGCGCTGGAGAAGCTGTTTGTGCTTCACGAGGATGTCGACAACGGCCTTGGGATTGTTGACATAGTCATCGGGGTTGAGCTCGAGTTTTTTGAACTTGGAGTCCTTGCGGACGAGGTCTTCAACGGGGTCCTCAAGAAGTTCGACAATGCGGGTGAGAGTGGCTTCGTCGGGCGGAGTTTTGATGTAGAGAATAACCACGTGATCGATTCCAAGTTCCCCGGCGACCGCCAAGGCATTGGTTGAGGATCCTCAATGATTGAAGTGATAGATGGTGACTTTTGCCATGGACGAGGAGTAACATCAGGAGTTTTTGCGTCAAGCGGGAGAGAGTCGGTAGAATGGGGTGACGGGATGCGTATCCCAAAGATGGGGAGTTTTTCTGTGTATCGTGTCGTTGCTTTTTTCTGGGCAGGGCTTGCGTGTTTGGTTTTGGGAACTCCAAAGCAGGAGAAGATTTCAGGGGCTGAAGACGGGGTGTTTTATCAGGTGGAGAAATCTGAGAACGGGGTCTTGCTGCTGGATGCCAATAATGGCTTCTTTGATAAGGGGAGGGTTCAGGCGACGGGGAAGGGTGCGGCCCGGGAGCATGAGAAGGAGTTGATTAGCGCTTCATTTGAGAAGCTGAGATTTTTGGCAGGGGCGAAAGAGGCGTCGGCGCGTTGGTATATTCATGCTCAGGAGGCGACGGAGGTTGAGGTGACGATTGAGTTTGGCGAGGAGAAGGAGCAGTCGGTTTGGAGTTTTGGAGTGGGAGCCCTCAAGCGGTCTTTTCAGGTTGCGGGTGGGGCGCATCGGGAGAGCTTTAAAATGATGATGGGCGAGGGCAAACAAGAGGTTCGATTGAAGCGGTCGGGAGCGAATGGTCAGGCGGTTTCGGTGGTGTCCGTCAAGTTGGAGGGCGCTGAGGGTGTTTCGTTGTTGCGGGCGCGTTGGCGTCCGGCGGCGATTCATACGAAGTTTTTGGCAAGGGAATGTCCGGAGCCTGTGATGTGGATTTTTGAAAGTCGGAGTGCTGGAATGGGTTCGAGTTACAGTCCGATGACGACGGCGTTTGGGTATTTTGGGGCGACCTTTGGGAACGATGGTCGTGCGGCGGGCGGCGTGAATTTTTCGATGTGGGCGCTTTCACAGAAGGCGGCGAAAGGAAAGATGCCTCCGCTGGCGGAGATGCCCCATTTGCTCGCGACGGGAAATCCGGAGGCGGAGTTTGGAGGATTTGGTCACGAAGGATCAGGGGTGAAAATCCGCAATTGGACGCCCTACGCGCATCGGCCGAAATCGGTGATTCAGGCGCTGCGGGTGGAGAAAAATGGGATGTATCATACTTACTACGGCTACCTTTTTGATGAGCGGGAGCAGCGGTGGGTTCTCTATGCAAAGGGGAACAAGGTGCCGAAAAGGAAAGCGGGGGGAACGGTGCGGGCGACTTCATTTTGTGAGGTGCCGGGGCCTCCTCAGGTGGAGCGGACGGGGGATAGGGAGCGGATTATGGAACGTCGCGGGTGGTTCGTGGATGCGGGTGGGAAGGTTTTTCCGGTTGATGGCATGAGCACGAAACCACATTATCAAAACCATGGGATTTCGATGAGTGAGGACCATTGGTTCCAGTTGAAAACGGGTGGACTGGAGTTTCGGAATGTGCCCGCCTTGGTGGAGTCGGAGTTTCGACATCCGGTGCCGGAGTATTTGAAGCCGGAGGTGATGAAGGGGCTCTACGAACTGCCCGTGGAGATTGGTGGGAGCAAGCTGATTGAGGTGAGTGGAGATGCTGCGAGGATCGACTATGACCTTGAGAAGGCGGGGACGGAGGCGAAGGGAATCTTATGGTATGGTGAAGTGGATGCGGTGACTTTTGTCCCGAGGAAGTTCCATGGCACCGAGCGGGGAAGGGCGAGCGAGGAACTCTTCGCGAAGGACCGGGTGTGGTCGCGGGCGACAGCGGAGCAGGTGATGCGGAAGGGGAAGAATTCCTTTGCTCTCAAGGGGCTGAAACCGGGGACAACGTATTTTTACCGCCTCTTTGTGAAGAACAAGGAAGGGCCTGTCTCTTATACACATCTCCGAGCCCACGAGACCGAGGCTGATCTCG
>CAJXVQ010000816.1 GCA_913060685.1 uncultured Verrucomicrobiales bacterium | reverse complement strand
TACACAGAGTAGATCGTCGGCAGCGTCAGATGTGTATAAGAGACAGGCCCAATACAAATGTCAACCATCGTCCCCCTTGACGTCCGGGTCCTCAAAGATGGAGAAATCTATATTCGCACCAAGGATCCAATCTACGAAAACTCGGGCCCGGATGAGGCTCAGAAGAATTTCGAATAATCTCAGCGATCAACTCTTGATTGTGAGATCTTGCCAAAAGGGATAGACCCAGGGCGTGCCCTTAAAAAACCTCTTCATAATTCTCATCGCCTATTCGTGTGCTTTTACCACTTCGGTCGGCCAGAATAAGAAACCCGCCTCCGGGGAAGACGAATCTAAAAAAATCCTCTTCGTCGGAAACAGCTACACCGGAGGAATTCGCAAGGCTGTCATCCAGCTCATCAAAGCCTCCCCGCACTCGGACACCCAGTTGACCTTCATCAACCCCGGCGGCAAAACCCTCGCATTTCATCTTGGGAACAAAACGACGGTTGAGAAGATTCAAAGAGGTGAATTCGATTTTGTTGTCCTTCAAGACCAAAGCCAGACTCCTGCCATTTTTCCCGAAAAATTTAAGAAGGCTGCCGTTGGATTGGATAAGGTAATCGATCAATCTGGTGCCCAAACTGTCTTCTATCAGACTTGGGGACGACGCGACGGTGATAAACAGAATTCAAAAATGTTCCCTGACTACGCTTCGATGCAGAAAACTCTCAGCAAGAGCTACGCAGATGCAGCCAAAACTTGCAAAGCCACCCTTGCTCCCGTCGGCGATACCTGGAGCGCTGTGCGTAAAAAAGATTCTAAGCTTGGCTTGGCCCTCTATCAGAAAGACGGCAGCCACCCCTCGAATAAAGGAGCCTATTTGGCTGCATGTGTCTTTTACGCCACCTTTTTTGAAGAAGACCCTCGCAAGCTCGCTTTCATCGGCGGACTTTCCGAGGCGGAGGCAAAGCTCATCCGTGAGCTCGCTTCCAAACACTCCTTTTCCCGCAGATAATTCAGCACTACCATCATGCTCCGCCTTCTCTTCCTAATCTTCGCTTTTCCGTTTCTAGCTTCCGCAAAACCCAACATCGTCGTCATCATGGTGGATGACCTCGGCTTCTCTGACATCGGTTGTTTCGGAAGTGAGATCGAAACGCCAAACCTCGATCGTCTTGCCGCTAATGGTCTCCGCTTTTCACAATTCTATAACACCGCGAAGTGCCACTCCTCACGGGTCTCCCTCCTCACCGGCCAATACTGCCTTGCGGCTGGAGACGTCGCTTTGACGCACGCAGTCACTTCGGCCGAAGTCCTTCGCGAGGCCGACTACTTCACCGCCATGACCGGGAAATGGCATCTTAAAAAGGAACCCACTGACTTTGGGTTCGATCGCTACTTTGGCCACCTTAGTGGGGCCTGTAACCTCTTCAAAGGCGACTCCACCTTTCGACTCAATGGAGAAGCTTGGAAGGTCCCCGACTCGGGCTTTTACACCACCGTCGCCAATGTCGACTTCGCCCTCCGTTTTCTCGATGAATCGCGCAAAACTGAAAAGCCCTTTTATCTCTACCTTGCCTTCAACGCACCCCACGCACCGCTTCACGCCCTGCCGGAAGATTACCAAAAATATAAGGGCCGCTACGACGCCGGTTGGGATGAAATCCGCGACTCCCGCATTACCAAACAAAAGCAACTCGGGATCATTCCCGCAGACCTCAAGCCCAGTCCCCGACCACCTCACGTCCGGGCTTGGGACAAGCTTGTGCCATGGCAACAGGAATACGAGATCAACCGCATGGTCACCCTTGCCGCCATGATCGACCGCGTTGATCAGGAGATCGGGCGCCTCGTTGAGGACCTCGAGAAGAACAAGCAACTGGACAACACCCTCATCCTCTTCGTTTCCGACAACGGAGCGTGTCCCTACGACCGCAAACAACCACTCCTCAATGTTGAACCGACCACCGGCGACGTGGCCTTGGCAGACTCCACCGGTTGGGCCTGGGCACGAAACTCGCCCTTCCGCTACTACAAGCAAAACCAGCACGAAGGAGGAATCAGCTCTCCCGGAATCGTCCACTGGCC
This sequence comes from uncultured Verrucomicrobiales bacterium, assembly GCA_913060685.1. Lineage (GTDB taxonomy): Bacteria > Verrucomicrobiota > Verrucomicrobiia > Verrucomicrobiales > Akkermansiaceae > SW10. The sequence continues at coordinate 80 of CAJXVQ010000816.1, read as the reverse complement.
CGCAGGCCTCAAAACCAAATCCGGTTCAATCCTGTCTCTTATACACATCTGACGCTGCCGACGATCTACTCTGTGTAGAT
>CAJXVQ010000815.1 GCA_913060685.1 uncultured Verrucomicrobiales bacterium | reverse complement strand
ACGAGATCAGCCTCGGTCTCGTGGGCTCGGAGATGTGTATAAGAGACAGGCAGAACGCCATCCGTCACAAAAAGAATTTCCGTCTCCGGCCCCGCCTTACTCTCAAACCGCACCGCATACCCCACGCTCCGCCCCAGTGTCGTTCCCATCTGCCGAGCCACAAAATCCGCCAACAATCTCGCCGCAATCCGCCTGGGCTGTACGACGATTACCTTCCCCTCGACCTCCCCGCGAACCATCCCCGGAACCGTGGTCGATTTCCCGGATCCCGTCGGTGCTTTCAGCAATAGCCGACCCTGCTCCGCGCTCACCGCCTTACGGATCTCCCCCTCAACTTCATGCACCGGCATTTTCACCGCCTCAGAAAAACACCCTCCCACCACTTTCGCACGTCAGATTTCCTGAAATGTCCTCCCAACATGCCACGTTTCATCTCTTGCATCCCAAACCAAACCAACCTACTCTTTTCACATGAATACGACTCTTGCATTTCTCGGCACTCTCGGCGGTCCTGAGATGCTTCTTATCTTTCTGGTGCTTCTTCTTCTCTTCGGAGCAAAGAAACTCCCTCAACTTGCACGCGGCATTGGCAAAAGCATGGGAGAATTCAAAAAAGCCCGTGAGGAATTCGAGGACGAAATTCGCAAAGGTGGCGAAGACCTCGATATTTCCGAAGCCCCGGGCAAGGAAGCTCGCAAAGACTCATGAGATCTCTCAAAAAACAAATCTTCAAAAACGCTCCGCGAGTTCTTCTCGGAGCGTTTTTTCTGTGCACCTCCTGCAAAGACCAAAAAAAGGCAGTCGAATCGCCGAAAGAACCCACACCGGTTCAGAGCGCGACCAAACCACCCGCTCCTCCGGCACCTGAATCCGAGCCTCAACAGGTCCCCACGCCTGCCAAGGTCGCGCCGACAGCCGATTCCAAGGGAATCCGGTTCATGGCCTACAATATTGAGAATTACCTCACCATGACGAGGTATGTCAAAGGTGGCGGGAAACAACTCAGCTCAAAGGCCCCGGAGGAAATCGCAGCCCTCGTCGATATCATCGTCAAGGAAAGACCCGAGATCCTGGGTATCTGTGAGATTGGCACCGCGGACGACCTCAAGGACCTCCAGTCCCGCCTTAAGGAAGCTGGTCTCGACCTCCCCCACGCTGTTCACACCGGCGGAGCAGATACCACCCGCCATCTCGGAATTCTCTCCGCCCTTCCCATCGCCGCAAATGATTCCCAAAAGGAAGTCGCCTACCAAATCGACGGCCGCGACCGCATGATGGGCCGCGGAATCCTCGACGTCACGATCGACCTCCCCGGTGGCCCGACTCATTTCATCGGCCTCCACCTCAAATCAAAACGCGAGCTCGATGACTTCGACCAAGCCGAAATCCGACTCAACGAAGCCCGCCTCACCCGCGCTCATTGCGAAGCCATCATGGCCAAGGATCCCAACGCCCGCCTCGTGGTCTATGGTGACATGAATGATACCCGGAAGACGCCTCCGCTCGCCGCACTCATGGGGAAATATAAAACCCCGACCTACCTCGGAGATGTTTTTGTCAAAGATTCCCGTGACCATCTCTGGACTCATTTCTGGTCCTACCAACAACAATATGCCCGCTTCGACTGGGTTCTCGTCTCGCCTTCGGTTTATCGCGATGTCGATCAGGACCTCTCCTACATCTCGGATCGCGACAACTGGAACGAAGCCTCCGATCACCGCGCGATCGTGGTGACCCTCAAAAAATAGGCCCGTTTATTTCCCGCCGATCCATGCGATCGCTCCGGGAATAATCCTTCTCCAGGCCAACGCTTTCACCAGACTTGCCAAACGCTCCCCCTCCGACCTTCGGGAAACGAGGGCGGTTTCCTCCAGCATCTCGGCCACGGCACTCGCCGCAGCCCGTTCCACCGGCAGCGTCAACCAGAGCAAAACCGTCGCAAGACCGAGAGTCGCAGCAATCACCGCCAGGCACCAACCCGCCCCAAGCCTTCCGATCACCAAAGCAAAGGCCATCACAATCATGGTAAAAGCCGGCATCGCAGAGCCAAATTTCACCGCCCAGGTCCTCCAATTCACCACTTTCTCCTGTCGCCGCGCCATTAACACCTGTCTCTTATACACATCTCCGAGCCCACGAGACCGAGGCTGATCTC
>CAJXVQ010000814.1 GCA_913060685.1 uncultured Verrucomicrobiales bacterium | reverse complement strand
ACGAGATCAGCCTCGGTCTCGTGGGCTCGGAGATGTGTATAAGAGACAGACTGCGCCGGCAATCAACTGGAGCTTCGCAACTTTGCTCTTCTCCAGATGTTCCCCGTTTGTCGGGATGTCTTTTGATGTCACTTGATGTGCCATGTCTTGATGAGTCAGATAAAAAGTTTATTTGGCGGAAGCCTGAAGTGCGCGGAGGTAGGAAACGATCGCCCAGCGATCACGCACCGGGAGGTTGTGCTTGTAGGCACCCATGGAGCCTTTTCCGTTGGAAATGACTTCGTAGATATAACCATCTGGAAATTTATCCTGAGGAAAGTTATGGAGGCTTGGGACGGCTATAATTGGGTCAGCTTGGGCAAAGTAAGCTGAAACGACCCCCTTGCCATCGCCGGCCTTGCCGTGGCAGATCGCGCAATTGACATTGAACATGTCCTCACCGCGTCCAAGGAGGCCCGTCATGTCAGACTCTTCCTTGATCTCAAGTTCTTTCGGAAGACCATTACCAAAAGTGCCGTCCAACTTACCATCGAAGTAGTATCCCGAACGACCGGCACCAAACTCCAGGGGCATCACACCGGCCTGGGCGTTTCTCGGTACGGTCCCGAGAACCGGCTTGCGCGAATTCAGACCGTCGGCAAAGAAGCGATTCGCAGTCTGCGCCTTCCCTTTGTCCTGATCGTCCATATCAGGGAAAACTTGAATCGGAGCCTGTGAGAACTTGTCGCCACGGAACCCAAACACGCCAACCACCATGACCGCGAGTGCTATAAGAGAGAGGAAGAAATATTTCATGGTTTACTCGGAGTCGTCCTCCACCAGTTCGATGTTATCACCGCCGATTTCATCAAGAAGAGACTTGGTGCTTTCCGCAGAAAACTTTGCGTCCCGTGCTTCGATCGCGATAAAGAACTTATCATCGGTGACCCGGGAAAATTGCTTGCTTGCGAAAATGGGATGGTTCCAGCGAGGAAGCCCCATCAGGCCAAGCAGACCGAAGAGAACCGTGAAACCTGAGAAGAGAATGGTGAGTTCGAACATCACCGGGAAGAATGCCGCAGTGGTGAAGATATTCGCTGGCTTGCCCTGCACGACCGTTGGATAGAGCCCAACCTGGGTGGTGTAAGCGAGAGCAATCGCGGTCAGGAAACCCGTCACGCCGCCGACGAAGACGAAGTAAGGAAGAACCGAGCGCTTCAAGCCCATGGCATCGTCGAGTCCGTGAATCGGATACGGGGAATAACAGTCCCATTTCTTGAACCCGGCATCACGGACTTTCTCGGCAGCCTTATAGAGCTGCGAAGCATTTTTAAATTCGGCCAGATAGCCGTAAACTCTGCGGACTTTAGTGCTCATTTAGTTACGGCAGCTGAAGGTTTAATCTCGATCCCTGCCTCTCGTGCAGCGCCTTCGGGATTTTCGTGTAACTCGTATTGGTAGGCTTCGATCAACTCGACACCCTCATCAGGGTGGGCTTTCTTGTCCTCATCGTGAGCGTCGCTCTCTTTGAGGGTCCACTTCACCTCGGCAATGTTGATGCAAGGAAGGAAGCGGAGGAAAAGGAGGAAAAGAGCGAGGAACATTCCAATCGTGCCGACGAAGGTCAGAACATCAACCGCGCTCGGACTGTAGGTCTTCCAGTCACCTGGCAGCCACATCCGGGCCAGCGTGGTCACGATGATTACGAAGCGCTCAAACCACATTCCGATGTTCACACACATCGCAACGGCCATCACGACCCAGAGGTTTTCACGCATCCTCTTAAACCAGAAGATCTGGGGAGAAAGAACGTTGCAACTCATCATTGCGGTATAAGCCCACCAGTAAGGTCCCATTCCGCGGAAGGTGAAGGCCGCAATCTCGTATTTCGCGCCCGAGTAAAAGGCGATGAAAAGCTCCATCAAGTAGGCATATCCCACGATCGTCCCAGTCAGGAGGATGATCTTGGCCATGTTATCGATGTGTTTCATCGTGATCATGTCGTGCAAGCCGTAGAGGGCGCGCGCTGGAATCATGATCGTCAGCACCATCGCAAAGCCACCGAAGATCGCACCCGCCACAAAGTAAGGCGGGAAGATCGTAGTGTGCCATCCGGGAACAACCGAGGTCGCAAAGTCGAACGAAACGACCGAGTGCACCGAGAGCACGAGAGGCGCTGTCT
>CAJXVQ010000813.1 GCA_913060685.1 uncultured Verrucomicrobiales bacterium | reverse complement strand
GAGATCAGCCTCGGTCTCGTGGGCTCGGAGATGTGTATAAGAGACAGGTCCGGGGGGTGGTGACCGGTGGGACAGGACAGTCGACGATCAATATCTGGGTGCTTTTGGCCGGGACGATCGGGATTCAATGGCTGATCCTTTTGACGGGATTGACAACCTTTCTCTTGGCTCGTTATTGGATTGGTGGCTTGGGTTGGTTGAAGGAGATTCTTTCGTCGGTGGTGCGGAGACTGGCGGGGAAGGTGAGTCCGGGGACCTGGAAGTCGCTGATTCAGGGAAAGGGAAAGCAGCCTTCGGCGCTGGGGTGGCGCTTGACCCGGATGCTGCAGTTGGCGGGGATTGGTTTTAATGTGGGGCTGATTTCGGGTTTGTTTGGTTTGTTGTGGTTTACGAATGTGCAGTTTTACTGGGAGTCGAGTCTTTCTCAATTTGGTGGCGAGAGTTTGGGGAAGGTGACTCGGGTTTTGGCGTCCGCCTGGGGTGGCAGTGGTTTGAGCGATGCGCAGATTGAGGGATTGAAGGATGTCTCGGGCGAGACCGGGGATGAAGATTGGAAGGCCTTCTTTCGCTTTATCTTTGTGGCTCTGTTCGTGTGGGGCTTGATTCCACGGGTCTTACTTTGGGGGGGAGCGGTTTGGAAAGAGCGCCGAACGCTGGCTGGGCTGGAATTCCAGGACCTGGAGCATCGGAAGCTTTGGCGGGAGATGAGCCGGGTGGAGCGGGCGGTCAAGATGGAGGGGATGAAGGATGGCGTGGTGCTTTTGGATGTGGGTGGGCTTGGGCTGGAAACTGCGGAGATTCGTCCGTTTTTGCTTCAGAAACTGCGCGTAAATCCCGAGAAAAAGTATGCGGTGGGAGTTCTCGATGCCTCCGAGGAGCAGGAGGCCTGGGCAGCGATGCGGACAGCTCCGTGCGGAGTGGTGATGTTGGTCGAGGGATGGAGCCTGTCACCAAAGCAGATGGTGGCTTTGATTGGGAAGATTCGCGGGGAAGCGGGGGCGGACACAGTTTTACGAGTGTTGGTGCTGGGTGATGGAATTGAGGCTCCGAGTGAGGAGGATTTTCAGATCTGGCAGGAATTTATTGATGGGCTGCGCGATCCGCGGCTGGAATGTGTGGCTTATGAAGGATGAATGAATGGGTGACAAATGCGCCGACCTTTGCGGTGGTGGGAAAAATCAACATGGGGAAGTCTTCGGTGCTTTCGACCTTGTTGGAGATTGATGACGATAAGTTGATCCGGGTGAGCCCGACTCCGGGGGAGACGACTCGTTGCTATGCTCTTCCCCTGACCTTTGATGACCGGGAAATGATTCGGTTTGTGGACACGCCGGGTTTTTCAAGGGCGATGGAGGCAATGAGGGCGATTCAAGATCTGCACGGCCCCGGGACTCCGGATCTTAAGACGATCAAGCAGTTTGTGACAGAGCAGCTGGAGAAGGGGGAGTTTGAGGATGAGGCGAGATTGCTTCAGCCGGTGATCGAAGGCGCGGGGGTTTTGTATGTCATTGATCCGTCGAAGCCCTTGCGGGATGCCTTTGTGGCGGAAATGGAGATCCTGCGATGGACCGGGACTCCGAGGATGGCCTTGCTCAATGAGAAGGCGGCGAACACGGAGCGAACCGAGGAATGGCGGAAGCGTTTGGGAAGTTATTTTAATTTGGTGCGGACCTTCAATGCCCACCGTGCCCGGTTCGATGAAAGACGTAGTTTGTTGAAGTCCCTTTTAGAGATTGATGAGACGAATAAGAGCCGCATTGAGGAGACGATTCGCTTGATCGACAGAGAGTGGGAGCAGAGGCGGGAGGAGAGTGCGGAATTCATTATGGATTTTCTGGCGAAGGCTCTGAAGCATCGTGAGACCGAGAAGATCGACGAGAAGGAAGAAGAGTTGGAGCACCGGAAGGAACGGGTGAAGGAGCAGTTAAAAAAGAGGTATTATTCCAAGATCGCGACCTATGAGGAGAAGACCTATGCGAAGCTCTTGAAGCTCTATCGTCATAAGCTGCTGAAGGTTGAGGTGGTGGAGGAGAAATTTCACGGGGTGGATTTGAGTTCGGAGGAGACCTGGCAGAAGTGGGGACTTTCACGTTCCCAGTTGGCGATTGCCGGGGGGCCTGTCTCTTATACACATCTGACGCTGCCGACGATCTACTCTGTGTAGAT
>CAJXVQ010000812.1 GCA_913060685.1 uncultured Verrucomicrobiales bacterium | reverse complement strand
GGGTCTCGATCGCATCAGCTCCGGGCACCATTTTACGGTAAGCAGAGCAGAAAGCGAACTCGAGAGCTTCGACAACGCGCTCGCGGTCGATGGACTTTTCTTTTTCGTAGAACTCGATGAGAGCAACAATGTCGGTAGTCATTACAAATTCGTGGTTAACTGAGACCAAAAAGAGCGGGTTGGAAAACCCACTCCTTACTGCCGTCAGAAGTTGTTGAGGGATTCCGTAACGTGCCTTGAAAAAAAAAACAAGTCCTAATCAGTAAGAGAACGCCAACGAAAACCCCGAATCTCGGACTCGGTTTGAAATGCGGCCAGACCAAGCGGGGCGCAGTATTCAATCGCTCCCAGACGGAGAGAGAGCTTGCGACCTTTTGTCGCCAAATCCACGACCTGCTTATCATCGATAAAGGCGGAAAGCTGCCCCTCCTCGACCCGGACGCTGATACGATACCAGCGGCCTTCCTCAAAGTTCGCAAAGGTCGTCGTTCCATTTTCGGAGGCATCCATGTCGTCAATCGAAGAAATTCCGATCGTTCCCCCACCCCAACCACCAACCACCAAGGTGACGCATTCCTCCTTCGACGACACCGGGAAAGTCAGCCCGCAAAAAAAGTCATTCCCGGCCACCTTCCTTGCCTCAAGCTCCAACTCGTAGGGTATTGAGGGGAGTTTGCCCGCGTATTGTGTCCCGGTGAGCTCAACTCCGGCATCGAGTGTCAGGACTCCGTCATTCCACTGGGCCGATCCCTCGCCACCAAATTGAATCTCTTTCCAGTCTTCCGCGTCCGTGGTTTTCCAACTCAAAGTTTCCTTCTTATCAGCGGGTTCATCCTCATTAGCGGGTTCCTTTTTTTCGCAATCACATGAGACCAGGGACAGGACGGAAGCACAAAATAGAAACGAATACCTTCTTCTCATCTTCTATCTTCGAAAGCTGGGTCGATGATCTTTCGAGAGAATCGATACTTTCGAAAAAATGATCTTTCCAACAATTTCACATACCATAAAAGTCACCGAGAAATGAGTCAGTATATCCAAACTCCCCAGCCCCAAATTCCGGGCGCTCAGGCCCCACTCCTCCCTTCTCAGCAAAAAAAATCGGGCTGTTTAAAGTATGTCCTGATCGGAGTTGGCGTCTTGGTGGTTCTCATGATCATCGGCGCACTTATGAGCGACGGCAAGAGCAATGCCACCGGCAAAGCTGTCGATCCCAATGTCACACTCACACAGGCGGAAGCCAACATCGTCGCGTCAGGCGCCGGGGTCGCCTACTCGAATTCCGAAGCCGGCGAAGTTCTGGCCGGCAAGTTCAGCAAACTCTTCAAGGCAGCTGCCTTGGAAGGAACTGACACGATTAAAGACAATCACGACTTTATCGTTCATTGCCAACTCAACGATGGTTCCACTCTCTTTCTCGTGCACGTTCCCAAATTGCGAAAGTTTGAGAAAGAGAGCAAAGAGCGCTTCTGTGAAATCGCCTGGAAAATTGCCCATCTGGTTCTTGCCGATTCCGATATCCAACCCGGAGGCAAACTATCCGTTGGAGTCAAAGGTCTCGCGCTTTATCAAAACATCTACTCTGGAAAGTTCGACCCGAATAATCTCCTCGACGAATCAGGAAACGCGGGCGTCCTCACGAAGGGGAAAGACAAGTCAGTGCTCGAAGAATTTTTCCAAGGGACTCAGGCACAATAGCATCATGATCATTTGGGGGAGCAAACCAATCACCGGCAATCTCGGAGCAGGAAATTTCAACTGCCCCGTTTGCGTTTCAAATCGTCCATACGATCAAAAACGGGTTCGCCGTTTCTTCACCCTGTATTTCATCCCCCTCTTCCCGACGAGCACGCTCGGACAATACGTGGAATGCCGGGGATGCCAGGGCACCTTCGAACCGGGCATCCTCTCGTATGACCCTGCCATCGAAGCACAACGGACCGAGGCCCTCTTCATGACGGCGGTGAAGCAAATCATGATCCACGTCTGCCTCGCTGATGGCTCCATCGACGACGAGGAAGTCAATCAGATCCAAGCCATCTATGAACAATTGACAGGGGCCCGCATTGGCGAATCAGACCTCCGCGAGGAAATCACCGCCATCTCACAAAGCGCCAACACCTGTCTCTTATACACATCTGACGCTGCCGACGATCTACTCTGTGTA
>CAJXVQ010000811.1 GCA_913060685.1 uncultured Verrucomicrobiales bacterium | reverse complement strand
CGAGATCAGCCTCGGTCTCGTGGGCTCGGAGATGTGTATAAGAGACAGACTCAAATCAGCTCATCAGCTATACCAAGCCGCTCGACTCCTCCGTCGTGAATCCCTACTACATGGATGTCAATTGGCTCTCTTACGATAAGAACGGGAATTTGACGGCGAAATGGCTTCTTCCCGAAGGCTATGTCTCAATCAACTACTCCTACGATCGAAGCAACCGCCTGACCACCGTGACCGGCCACGGAGGGCTAAATGAGACCTACCGCTATGACTATCGGACCCGCCGGATTGCCCGGAGCGAGTCCAGCAAGGGGCAATCCATCGTCACCTTCAACGGCGGCACCTCCGCCGCCGAATGGCAGAATGGAGCACTCCCGGACATTGGGCCAAATCGGACCACCGTTCCTTCTGTGGAATACATTCGCGGCAGTGATTGGGGCGGGGGAGTCGGAGGCATCCTCTACACCATTCCCGAGGTGGGCCGGGTTTCCTACAATGCCTACAACTCCCGGGGTGACGTCGTCGCCCGTGTCGGCGAGAGCGAAACCGGAGATTTCTTGGACTCCGAAGTGACCTGGCAGGGAGCCTATGAAGCCTACGGCAAACGTGTCGAAGAATACGGCCAGACCGATCTCCGCCAAATGGCCAATACCAAAGAGGAAGACCCCACCGGTCTCCTCAATGAAGGCTTCCGATACCGCGACCTCGAAACCGGCATCTGGCTCACAAGGGATCCCGCCGGCTTTGTTGATGGTCCGAATGTCTACACGTATGTAAGGCAGAATCCTTGGAGTGCTTTTGATCCCCATGGATTGTTTTTGTCTTGGGTGTTGGAGAAAGCAAACGACAACATCTTTGAACCAATCGGGGGTGCTATTGCTGATGGAATCATGGCTGTTGTCGGAGATGATGTCGTCTATTCGGCATATGATTCTGCTGGTGGAGATACTATTTTGAAGGGGGCTCAGGCGGTGGAGACTGTTGGATTGGGGGTGACTGATGCACTTGTTCCAGGGAGCGCGATTGCAAGAACTGGAGAGAAGCAACTGAAAGAGGGCAAGTTCAACGCTATGGAACTCGGAAAGGCTGGCTTTGATGACTTTGCTGGCAAGAAACTCCAAGTAGTTTATGCGGCAGGGAGCGTCGTTCAAGCGGGCCTTGAAGGTGATGGAACAGGGGCATTGCAAGCGGCAGCTGAGGGAGCCACTCATCTGATAGGTGGAAAATCGGCTAAAAAAATTAAGAGTGAGGGGGCGGTAACTCCAGGGAAAGCGGATTCGTACGGAGGCCTTAAAAAGCAAAAGGATAAGTATGGGGAGACCGAAAAACTCGATATGGATCATCGTCCGTCATTCGCCGCCCAAAAGAAGAAGCTTGAAAGGACACTTGGTCGTGAGCTTAGTCCTGAAGAAGCAAATAAACTGAAGTCAATGTCACCCGCCGTAGCTACCGCTAGAAGGCGGCATCAAAAAGAAAGTCGTACTTATGGCGGCAGAAATGGTAAGGCTAAGAGTGATGCTGATTCGAGGGATCTTTCTGAAGCTATGAGAAAAGATAATAAAAAAATGGGAGATTGAAAATGGAGATATCAAAAAAATTAGGGCGGAATGCAGGGAGTGTTTTAGAGAGTGTGCCGTTTAATCAATGGGATTTTGAAAGGACGCTAGATGAGGATTCTGATCCACCTTTGATAGGCTATCGTTCTAAAGACGGGGCTATCCAGATGAATTGTGATGTTGGGAGTGAGAATTTGAGAAGCCTATTCTTCGGACAGAAACTAGCCGGTAATCCTGCATTTGAAGATTTGCCGTTTGAACTAGGCCGGACTGAGGTGGTCGCGAAATTTGGGGAGGCTTCAAAAAGTGGGGGGAAACTAGTTCATCCGATTTTGGGTGAGATGGGAGCCTGGGATCGCTTTCAAAAAGATGGCTTCGTCCTGCATCTTGAATATGGGGCAGATTCGGAAATAGTCGAAAGAGTCACGATAATGCGAGATGATGTTGCTCCTCTTTGAAAGAGGTTACAATTTTAAGGGGATTTAAGGTGTCAGATAGGAATGGGAATGCGGACTCGAAATTTAAAATGTCAGACGATTTACAGGATTTTGTTGCACACCACTTTGATATCGGGTCCCGTTGCCAAATCTGTCTCTTATACACATCTCCGAGCCCAC
>CAJXVQ010000810.1 GCA_913060685.1 uncultured Verrucomicrobiales bacterium | reverse complement strand
ACGAGATCAGCCTCGGTCTCGTGGGCTCGGAGATGTGTATAAGAGACAGGACCGGGGGGCTGGAGGTTTTGGAAAATCCGGTCTCGTTCCTACCGGAGGGCATTGAGAAACCAGCGGTGACTCGGGCGGATTTACCGGAGAATGATTTACCGGATGAAGGGTTTATTTTGTGGATTCATGAGGAGGATTTGAATCCGGAGAGTTCGCCGCTGGGGGATTTGAAGCCGGGGCGAGTTGTGGTGACGGCAGAGGTTGGAGGAAAGTCGGAGCTGCAGAAGGCGTGGTTGGGGAAGGCCTTGGATGATGCGGCGGCGAGAGCCGGGAAGCACTTTGGAGTGGCGGTGGAGCGGGCGGAGAGCCTGGTGGCCTGGGCGGGGGAGCATGAACTTGATCATGTCGTAGCGATGCGGCCCGAGGTGGGGCCGTTGCATGATCTCCTGCCAGGGATAGCGGCGGCGGGGGTAACGGTGAATTTGATCGTGAGGCCGGAGGATCGCTATCTGCGGGCGTTTGCGACGGCGGGTTTCTTTGGGTTTTGGAAGAAATTGCAGGGGAGAATGGCGAAGGGGGAGTTTCCGCTGGACGGGAATGGGATGCTTTTGTGAGAGGGGGAGGAGCGTCGAACGCTGAACGCCGGGTTTTGAATTTTGAATCCTTGGTTGCGCGACCGCTTAAAATTCGCGGTCGAGGAGGTAGTGGGCGATACCATCGAGGTGTTTGCCTTTTTTGCCGAAGACGGCGAGGGCATCGAGGGCTTTTTTGGTGAGGCGCGCGGCTTCTTTTTTAGACTTCTCGAGGCCGAGGATGGAAGGGTAGGTGGCTTTATCGACGGCTTCGTCTTTGCCGGCGGTTTTGCCGAGTTGCTCGGTGGACTGGGTGACGTCGAGGATGTCGTCGATGACCTGAAAGGCGAGGCCGAGATTGTAGCCGAAGATGGTAAGGGCTTCGAGTTGGCGCGGGGTGGCATTGGCGGTCATGCCACCGAGTCGGAGGGAGGTGGTGAGGAGGGCGGCTGTTTTGTTTTCGTGAATGCGCACGAGCTGGGCTTTGGTGAGATCCTTTCCTTCGCCCTCAAGATCAAGGACTTGCCCGCCGATGAGTTTTTTGGAGCCACCGCATTCGGAGAACTCGAGGAGGATGTCCTTGAGCGGATAGCGTTTGGTTTGAGGGGTTTGGGCGAGGATGGTGAAGGCTTCGGTCAAAAGGGCATCACCAATGAGGACGGCCATGCCTTCGCCGTAGACTTTATGGGAAGTGGGCCGGCCGCGGCGTAGGTCGTCATCATCCATGCAGGGGAGGTCATCGTGCACCAGGGAATAGGTGTGCATGATTTCGACGGAGCAGGCAGGGGGGAGGGCATTCTCGATTTCACCTCCACAAGCCTCGGCAGCGGCGAGAGTGAGGATGGGGCGAAGGCGCTTGCCACCGGCGAAGACGGAGTAGCGCATGCCCTGGTGGACGGTCTTGGGTCGGGCGGTCACGCGCGGGAGAAACTTGTTCAGGGAATCATCGACGAGGACTTGCTGGCTTTTGAGATAAGCTTTGAGATCGGACACGGGCGGGACCCTAACAGGAATTTCAGGTAGGGAAACCGGTTATTGCGAAGAAGCAGAAAGGGAGTAGTCTCAATCTTATGAAACTGAAGACGATGTTTGTTTCGGCTCTCTCGATGGCTTCCCTGACGGCGGCTCCTCTCGAGATGGGAGCAAAGCTCCCTGAGCTCAAGGGGAAGAATCAAGATGGCAAGGAAGTCACGATCAAGGCGGCCGAGGGGCACAATTGGTTGGTGATTTTCACCTATCCGAAAGCGCTGACCGGCGGATGAACGAGCCAGGCATGTTCGGTGCGGGACGCATTCGAGGAATTGAAGGGTAAGAAAGTGACGGTGTTCGGGATGTCAACAGACACTCCGGAAACTCAGAAGAAATTTCAGGAGAAGAACAAGCTCCCGTATGATCTGATTTCAGATCCGGGTGGAAAGCTGGCGCTCAAGCTCGGTATCCCGGTTAGGGTTTCGAAGTTTACGGCGCGCCGGGCAATGCTTTTCAAAGACGGCAAGCTCGTCTGGAAGGATGACAAGGGCGCGACGGGAACCCAGGGAGCGGATGTTCTCAAGGCGATCGCGGCTGTCTCTTATACACATCTGACGCTGCCGACGATCTACTCTGTGTAGATC
>CAJXVQ010000809.1 GCA_913060685.1 uncultured Verrucomicrobiales bacterium | reverse complement strand
CTACACAGAGTAGATCGTCGGCAGCGTCAGATGTGTATAAGAGACAGATTCTATTCATCGCCTACGGCTTGGCCTACCTTCCCTACTTGTATTGGGCGATCCCCAAGGCCTGGCATTGGCGGAAATACCGTAGCCAGCTCACGGCCCGGCGCACCAAGTTCCAATCAAAGGTGAAGGGCGGGCAAACTCAAACTCTACACAGCTGCCAAGTCTGTCAGCGGACTGAAGTGAGCGATCCCGACCTCGAGTTCCGCGTTGCCAAAAACGGAGAGGAATATTGTCTGGACCATCTTGATAAGGATGGCAAACCTTCGGCATGAGCCAACTTCAGTTCTCCCCTCGTCCCGACAAAAAGGAACTTGATGAATCTCTGGACTTCTCGCCAAAATTCGATTCCAACGGCCTAATCGCAGCCATGGCTGTCGATCACGAAACCCGGGAGCCTCTCATGTTGGCTTACATGAATGAGGAATCCTTGAAGATGACCATCGAGAAAGGCGAAGCCATCTACTACTCGCGATCACGACAGGAAATTTGGCACAAAGGAGCGACCTCGGGTCACACTCAGAAGATCCACGAAATCCGCACCGACTGTGATCAGGATGCTCTCATCCTTTATGTCACCCAGCAAGGAGCCGGAGCATGTCACACTGGAAGGCGTTCCTGCTTCTACCGTGCCATTACCTTTCCTGAGAACACCCCGGTCGATCTCAAGTTTGTCGATGATGAGAAGACCTTCGATCCCGATGCCGTTTACGGCGGTTAAGGGATTGCAGAATTCGGGAACAATATAGCCGGTTATTGATTTCTATCGTCCCCGCTAACTCACTCCTTATCGTTGTGGCACCGATGCTTCGAGGACAGTCGCTCCGTTCTCCTCACTCATCACGAGAATGCTAAAATTACGGATGTTACCGAGGCCGGTCGTGCTGACACTGGCATAGTCAAACTTTCCTCTCAGATCGGTGTATCCATCTTTGAAGAATTTCACGCCCTTGTCGGTGCTGGCATAGACCTTTACGTAGGCCTTGGAGAGAGGCTTACCGCTCTTGCCATGGCGAACGGTCAAGATTCCCATCGTTTCACTCACCGTTGTTTTGAGATCATTGGCATAGACCGCTTTTGACGCCTTCTTCCCTCCGCCGAGAATCTCGACAATCACGTTACTGGAACGATATTTTTCAGGGAGGTCGAAGCTCTTCACTCCCTTGCCTTTCGCCAACTTTATCGTCGTCGATTGATTGGGCTGAATGATGGCAAATCGCGAAGTTCCACTTGAGACAAAAGGATTGGTGCTATAGAGGAATTCAAGGTCCATCTCGTAGTAGTTCACCGTAACCTCTGTCACGTTTTGATAATCGAGAGTGGCTTTGACACCCTCAACCCCAAGTTCAAGCGTGGGCTCACGTGAAGCGGCAAGTTGTTGCTCTTGCTCACGATTCCCGTCTTCAATCACTTCGGGCGCAGCTCCTTCAATCTCTTTGATCTGGGCACTCAGATCGGCAAAGCGATCCCGCCAGCGATCAACCGGATACTTCTCGTACTTCGCCGCAAGCTGACGAGCTTTCGCGAGGTCGGCCTGGTAAAATGCGGCGTAGGCCAGGAAATAGTCATACTGCATTCTGGTATCAAGTTGGCCAGGCTTTACCTGATCGAGGTGCGCCAGCGCTTCTGAAACCCGATCCTGGAGGAAGAGGTGGTAGGTCACGCCGAGACGGTCGATATCATCGAGACTCTTCCGGTGACTGAGGACTTTGAGGAAGTTGAGATACTGCGAGCGGATCACGGGATTTAAGATCCGGGTTTCCCCGCCAAGAGCGTGAGCTCTATTGTTGACCAGAGGCTTGTATTCAAGATGTTCATAGCGGCGACGATCGATGGGATCAGCTGTGACCAGCTCGCAATCGAGAGCCATACCGCATTGGTCGAGGAAGCCCTGCTGCATTAGTAAAAGCTGGCCAACCGCATCCTTGTCATTGTGAGCCACTGCGTAGCCTTGCAAGGTCGCATGACAGATCCCTCGCATCTTAAGAACAGCGAGAGCCTTTCCAAAGAAATTAGCACTTCCACGACAACGCCAGGCAATCTTGGTGAGGTCAATGGCGTGGAGATTTTCGGTTTCCAGATACTTTAGAACCTGTCTCTTATACACATCTCCGAGCCCACGAGACCGAGGCTGATCT
>CAJXVQ010000808.1 GCA_913060685.1 uncultured Verrucomicrobiales bacterium | reverse complement strand
CCCCCATCGGCAACCTTGGTGACATCACCCTGCGCGCCATCGAAACCCTCCGCCACGCCGATCTCATCGCCTGCGAGGACACCCGCCACTCCCTCCGCCTCCTCAACCACCTCGAAATCTCCCGCCCCCTCATTTCACTCCACGATCATAACGAACAGCAGCGTATTCCCGAGCTCATCGCCCGCGCCCGCAACGGAGAAAAAATCGCCATCATTTCCGATGCCGGCACCCCCTGCCTCTCCGACCCCGGCCACCGTTTTCTAAAGGCCTGCCGTGACGAGGGGATTGAGTTCACCGTCCTCCCCGGCCCTTCCGCCATCACCACCGCTCTCGTTGCCTCGGGCTTCCCACCCCATCCCTTCTCCTTTCACGGCTTCCTCCACGTCAAGAAAGGCAAACGAGGAAAGCAGCTCCAGGCCGCCCTCGACTCTGGCGAAACCACCCTCTTCTTCGAGTCCCCTCACCGACTCCCCTCCACCCTCGAAATCCTCACCGGGCTCGCACCCAACCGCCCCATCTGCGTGGCTCGCGAACTCACCAAGGCCTTCGAAACCCTCCACCACGGCTCCTCCCGGGAACTTCAGGAATACTTCTCCGAGCGAAAAGTAAAAGGCGAAATCGTCCTCCTCATCCCGCCACCCGCCAAACCGCCGAAGTCCGATGCGCGTTGACAAATGGCTCTGGTCCGTCCGCCTCTACAAAACCCGTAGCAAGGCCTCCCACGACTGCTCCGCCGGCAAGATCAAACGCGCCGGCGACACCCTCAAGCCCAGCACCTCGCTCAAAGTCGGAGACACCCTCGAAGTCCCCGCCCCCGACAATTCATACAAACGTACGATCGAAGTCGTACAATTCATCGAAAAACGCGTCAGCGCCCCCATCGCCCAAGCCGCCTACCTCGATCACACCCCCGCTGAAATTCTCGCCGAAGCCGAGAAACGCCGTCTCGCCCAAAAGGAAAATCGCCAAACCCGTAAAGAAGGCGACCAAGGCCGCCTCACCAAGCGCAAACGCCGCCAATGGGAAGACGGCGACGGCGAAGGAAAGTTCTTCTAACAAAGCCTGCTCGATTGCTTTTACCGCAGACCGGGATCTCGACAGGCCCCAAATTCTTGATCAATCTCGTCGAATGTCGCAGAAGATCACGCCCTTATCCCGCCAAAAAACGGATCGTGCGTCTTCCCCGGCATTTTTCGTGAGAGAAAAGTTGAAACACAAACCTTGAATCTTTTCGAAACTAGGGTCACGTTACGCGCTTCCCGTTTTCCAGATGAAATTTCTCTCAATCGAAGAATCAAATTCCCACGAACTCGAATCGCTCGTTTATCTCGCTGCCGAGATGAAATCGACTCGAGGTGCCCACCCGAACCTTCCCCTTACCGGTCAAACCTGGGCCATCATTTTCACCAAGGCCTCCACCCGGACCCGGGTCTCCTTTGAAGTCGGCATCCGCGAACTCGGCGGCAACGTCATGTTCCTTTCCAAGAACGACATCCAACTCGGCCGGGGTGAGCCCATCAAGGACACCGCCCGTGTTCTCGGCCGCATGGTCCACGGTGCGGTCATTCGGACCTTCGCGCAACAAGACGTCGAGGACTTCTTCTCCTACTCCGGCATCCCCACCATCAATGCCCTCACGGACGAGGAACATCCCTGCCAGATCATGGCCGATCTTCTCACCATTCAGGAGAAGCTGGGCACTTGGGTCGGGAAGAAAATCGTCTTCATTGGCGATGGCGATAACAACATGTCACGATCATGGATGTGGGCCGCCAAATACCTTGGTTTTGATTTCGTCGTCGCCGCTCCCGAATCCTGCATGCCTCCGCAGGAATTCATGGATCGACTCGATGCCCCGAACGTCACCCTCACAACCGACCCGGCCGCAGCCGCAAAGGGCGCCGACGTCATCAATACCGATGTCTGGCTCTCGATGGGCCAGGAAGGGCAGGCCGAAAAGGAAGCTCTCTTTGGCGACTACCAAGTGAACGAAGAACTCCTCTCTCACTGCAACAAGAAGCATATCGTCCTTCACTGTCTCCCGGCCTACCGTGAAAAGGAGATCACCGAAACAGTGCTCGAAGCTCACGCCGACACTATCTTCCAACAGGCCGAGAACCGCCTCCACGCTCAAAAGGCGATCCTTGCGACCCTCGTAAAACTGTCTCTTATACACATCTGACGCTGC
>CAJXVQ010000807.1 GCA_913060685.1 uncultured Verrucomicrobiales bacterium | reverse complement strand
GTGTAGGGACCCTGGATACTCACTGGGTCTGCTGGCTCTTCATGCCAATTTGGGTTTAACTTTTGCAGGGCTTTGATGACTTCTTTTGCCCGACTCTTTTTTAAGGTTTCTTTGCACTGCTCCAGCCAATGTTTCCTTTCTTCCCCTGCCATCTTGGTGCTCTGGGCAGCCGCTGCGAGGTAGTCGCAGGCATGAAAAATATCTAACAAAAATCGACATTGGGTCCCAAAGTGAAGCTCGTATTGGTCTGCGATCCATGGGGCTCCATCTGAGACGGCGTGGATGTGGGTCGCGGAATTCATGCCGGTGAACTGACAGTATTCGAGCATCATGCAGCCTACCATGAAGGGCTCTCCAAGCGCCACTTCTCACAAGTCATCGCCACATCTTCAAAGATGTCCAGCACCGCGAAAGCGCCTACCGAAAGAAAACTCCGAAAAAGGCTTAAGTCTGTGCCATTCATGCCGGGCAGACAAATCCGGGAGACAAATTAACGTTGCCTCAGTGATCTAACCTCTTTGAGTGTCTCCCTATATTCAGGGAGTTTATTGAGAACTTTTTTGAGTTCAACTAGTCTCTGCTTGGCCTCATGATCCTTGAATCTGCTACAGTTCTTCTCAATCTCTTCAACCAAAGATTCAGTTCGGATTTTTCCACGAAAATCGTAAAACCGTAGAGCGAGGCAAATCTCCCTAACCTTAGAATTACTACTTCGCCACCAGAGATTTTCAACACTCGCAGATTTTTGAAGGATACTCAAGGAAATCGCACCCTTGGCAGCAGCATCTGGATTCCCACTTCTCGCCTGTGAATTAACGATAAAGATACTATCAAAATCAAACCCCCCTTCAGCGTCAGCAACTTCAACAACTTCTTCCATCGCTTTTTTTGCTAGAATCAAATCCGCAAAAGTGTGACTTACAAAAATTGGAAAAATTTTTAATATTAAGTGGAATTTCATCTTGTATGAGGATTGAAATTAGCATACCTTCGTCCCTTTGCTGCTAGGAATTTGCTTTTGGCGGAAAGGTCGCGGAAACCGGGGACTGGCGTCATACATGGGGGAGAAAGGGGGTTGATCATTTGTGGCATGAAGTCTTATGAACTCATGGAAGAGTTCTGCGAGATCCGACAAAAATGGTTCGAGAAATGGCTCACTTTGCCCAACGGCACTCCTTCCTACAACACCTTCTCGCGAATCATGGAATCTCTTGATCCGGTGCTTTTTAGTCGGTGCATCATCGTTCATTTACGCCTGGCTGGAGTGGAGGTGGAAGATGACGAGGTCCCCATCGACGACCAGATTGCAATTGATGGTAAGGCTCTGCGAGGAAGTAGAACCAAGGATGAGCGTCACATTCATGCCGTAAGTGCGTGGGCTTGTGAAAAGGGACTCACTCTTGCGCAAACCTTCGTTGAGGAGAAAAGTAATGAGATTACCGCAATCCCCGAGTTACTGAAAATGCTCAATCTTCAGGGAGCTGTGGTGACCATAGATGCGATGGGAACTCAACGTGAAATCGCGGGTCAGATCGTTGATGCAGAAGCCGATTACGTTCTCTGTGTCAAAGGGAACCAAGGTGATTTGCACAAAGAAATCATCGATCAATTTGACTTCGCAGCCCGTCAACTTGACCTCACCAAGACCTCATCGGAAAACTGGAGTTTCCACATTGAAGAGGAAAAGAATCGGGGACGTCTTGAGAAACGCCAAACCATCGTCTGCCATGATCTGGAGTGGATGTCGCAAAAGATCCGGGATGCCTGGAAAGACCTGGGGTGTGTTATTCTGGTACAACGTCAGGTCCTTGACAAAAACGGGAACTGGCGCACTGAGATCCACTACTACATCAGCAGCTTGAAAGGAGTGGGGGCGAAGCAGATGCAGAAATACATCCGCTCACACTGGCGTATTGAAAACAGCTGTCACTGGGTTTTGGACACCCTCTTCCGGGAAGACCATAACCAGACTGGTAAACGTAACGCGGCCAAGAACCTGGGAACCCTGCGTCGCATGGCCCTCAATGCACTGAAGGAAGCGACCGACCATAGCAAACGTAAGCGCCCCAGTAGTCTCACGAAAAAACAGCTCCGGGCCGCCCAAGACGAATCCTACCTCGAAGAGATCCTCTCCCTTGTGTAGGGACCCTGGATACTCACTGGGTCTGCTGGCTCTTCATGCCAATTTGGGT
>CAJXVQ010000806.1 GCA_913060685.1 uncultured Verrucomicrobiales bacterium | reverse complement strand
AGATCAGCCTCGGTCTCGTGGGCTCGGAGATGTGTATAAGAGACAGTCCTTCTCCGGCTCAAAGGGATAATCCCGGCACAAATCAGCCAGTAACTCATACATCTCCTGAAAATCCCACGGATCACGAATCTTCACCACCTGATCCACCACTTCTGTCTCCGGCGAAATCTGCCGCACATCATCCTTCACCCGCTCTGCCAGGGTCCCGAAGTTGTCCTGATAAACCAGCTCCATCCGATTCACCAGGAACTCCTCCTGCTGACACAGTGAAATCGTCGGACGCCACTTCTCCCACCGCCGATGGTCAAAACCACGGTCCAAATTCGTGCCAAGGAAGCTGAAAACGACGTTCTTTTTCTGATTCATTTGAATATTATTCGATCTCTTAGGATCGTATTTTATTATCTCCGAACCAGCCAGATTGAAATTGACCCCGGATTTTCCTGATGCCTACAACGATTGAGGATATCCCGATCTACCTTGGCACACCCTCTGCAAATATGATCCGCAACAACAGGCCGTAGCCGAAAGCTCCCGCTTTCGGAACATCCACCAACCAAGAGCCGAAAGCAGGAGCTTTCGGCTACCATCAAAAACCAACCACCTCAAACCATGGCTAACAAAACTCTCTTTTCTTCCTTCCGCGGAACCAACGTTCCCAAGGCAAACACCGTAAACAGCGCCGGTGGTTTGGCTTACGCCTTCTCTCCTGAAGCCGCCCTCGCCCAATATAGCGTGACCGGTTGCATGAACGGAACCTTCTACACCTCGGCCGAGAACCAGCTTGAGACCCTTCTCAAGCTCACCGCCAAGGTCGACGACCGTTTTCTCGCCCAAACCGCTGTTTACTGCCGCGAAAAAGGCTTCATGAAAGACGTCCCCGCCTTCCTCTGCGCAGTCCTTGCAAACCGCGACGTCGAGCTCCTCGCCGAGATCTTTCCCCGCGTCATCGACAACGGCAAGATGCTCCGAAACTTCGTCCAGATCCTGCGCTCCGGCGTCACTGGTCGCAAGTCCCTCGGCTCCGCTCCCAAGCGACTCGTCCGTCAGTGGCTCGACCGTGCAAGCAAGCGTCAACTCGTCTCCGCCTCGGTAGGCCGGTCGCCTTCGCTCGCCGACATTGTCAAAATGGTTCACCCCAAGCCTGACACTGCCGAGCGCGAAGCCTTCTACGCCTGGTTGATCGGCAAGCCTTACGATCTCGAAAAACTTCCTTCACCCGTCCGCGAGTATGAAGCCTGGAAAATCACTAAAATCGGCCCCGTGCCTGACGTGCCTTTCCAAATGCTCACCGCTCTCAACCTCGGACAAAAGGAGTGGACCGAAATCGCCCGGAATGCCCCTTGGCAAATGACCCGCATGAATCTCAACACCTTTGCCCGCCACGGCGTGTTCAAGGAGAAGGGACTCGATGAAGTCATCGCCAAGCGTCTCACCAATCCTGCCCCTATCAAGCGCTCACGAGTGTTTCCCTACCAGCTTCTCGCCGCATACCTCAATGCCGGTGCCGACGTCCCCAAGCGGGTGACCAACGCCCTGCAAGTTGCGCTCGAGATCGCCACGGAGAACATTCCCAAAGTGCCTGGTCGTGTCGTGATCTGCCCTGACGTTTCCGGTTCCATGCATCAAGCCGTCACCGGGAACCGTCCGGGAGCCACAAGCAAGGTTCGTTGTCTCGATGTCGCCGCCCTCATTGCGGCTGCCATCCTGAGAAAGAACCCCGAGGCCCTCGTCCTGCCCTTCATGAACGATGTCGTCAAAGTGAACCTCAACCCACACGACGCCATCATGACGAATGCGCAGAAACTCGCGGCTCTTCCAGCTGGCGGAACCAATTGCAGTGCTCCTCTCAAGTGGCTGAACAAACATCGCCGCAAGGCCGACTTCATCTTCTTTGTTTCCGACAACGAATCATGGATCGACTCACCCAACTACGGTTGGTGCGGCGGTGGAAAAACCCAAACCATGAAAGAGTGGCAACAGATCAAGCAACGTTCACCCAAAGCAAAAATGGCCTGCCTGGACATCCAGCCCAACAGCTCGTCCCAAGCCATCGAGCGCGAAGATATCATGAACATCGGAGGCTTCTCCGACCAAGTGTTCGAGATCGTCTCCCGCTTCGCCAAAGGTGAACTCAGCAACGATCACTTCGTCGGCGAGATCAAAAAGGTCGCTGTCTCTTATACACATCTGACGCTGCCGACGATCTACTCTGTGTAGAT
>CAJXVQ010000805.1 GCA_913060685.1 uncultured Verrucomicrobiales bacterium | reverse complement strand
CTACACAGAGTAGATCGTCGGCAGCGTCAGATGTGTATAAGAGACAGATCCAAGGTGAGTTGTCGCTTGGAGTTTCCTTTTGCGGGGAACGATATTTGTCATTTCGATGATGAAACCAATGACTCCGGGCCAAGCAGGGACGGCAGCGTTCTGGGAAATATCCGCGATCATTTCTTCTTATTTATATTGGGGTGATTTCAGGAGATGCCTAAAAAATATCGCATCGAATTGTCAACAGAAGAGCGTGCAGAACTGACGGCCTTGAGCTGTCAAGAGAGAGCTGCTGCTTATCAAGTTTCCAAGGCGCGGATGATCAACTGCCAGCCAGCACTGAGTCGAATGAACATGCAACCACCAACCTCGAAGTCGGAGCACGCTGTCGGCCGTGCGTGCGTGTTAGGAGAGCCAGGGCGATCAAGATGCTAGGGAAACTAAGAAACTACAAAGTTTACGACGTCGGCTCTTAGCGTTTGGCTCTTAGCTTTTAGCCCGGTCGCAACATCCGGTGCGAGAAAGCTAAGAGCCAATCGCGAAAGGCTAATCGCCATGGTGGTTCTACTAGTTCGCTCCGCTTTTCTCCCTTGATCGCCCTGCTAGGAGGGCTTCAATTTCACCTTGAAATCGGAGTTGGCTCTCAGGTAGGCTGTGGTAGCACTCAGACGTCTGCCTCAGAACAAATTTCACACCACACCACACCAAATCCAACATCCCCAAATAGAAAGATTCCAACCATGTTAACACACACGACCCACCGCTTCGCGCTCACCATCTTTGCCTGCATGGGCATATTCTCCATCGAATCTACGTGGTCGGCAGAAAAGACGATTGCCGACGAACTAGCCGCTATTGTCCAAGTGGCGGACACGCAGATGAAGGAAGGGACTGCTGGGCTTGCGGATCTCCTCAAAGTTCGAATTGCGGTCAACTTTACGAAATACAAGATCGAGGAAATCTCCAAGGATGACCTGAGAAAGAAAAACACTCCGTTAGAAAAGAAACTGATCTCTCTCACTCGCGCCGCATACCAACAGAAGGAGATGTCGACTGATGATGTGCTCGCGACAATCGACTTCATTTCCGACCACAGATAGAATCGGTGCCCGGGCTAAGTGCTGAAGAAATACACGTCAAAGCGCCCGTCATTTTTTTTCTGAGCATCGATAAAAACAGCAAGCCCTGCGAATTGATGAAAACGACTCAAGAAAGAATCGAGCAATCTCTGGTCTCGTCTGAGCGCCCTGATTGGTTCCACGTCGGAGCAAGGGGCTTGCGAGTGGCGCTCGTCTTTTGTCTGGGGAGTTGCAATAGAAGCTTCGTGCCTTAGAAAAGCGCATGGATGACGAGGTGACAATTCGGAGAGCAGAGCCCGGCGATGTTCCGGTCTTGGTGGAATTCAATTTGGAGATGGCCCGGGAGACTGAGGACAAGGAACTCGATCCAATGGTTTTGAGTGCCGGCGTACAGGGAATTTTTGATCGGCCCGACCGGGGATTCTATCTGATCGCAGAGACCGGAGGCAAGCGGGTCGGTTCACTGATGGTGACGACGGAATGGAGTGACTGGCGGAACGGAGATTTTTGGTGGGTTCAGAGTGTGTTTGTCGAAACCGGGTATCGGCGGCGGGGGATCTTTCGGGCGCTTTATGAAGCGGCGCGGAGAATGGCGATGGAGACCGACCGTGTTTGCGGATGTCGATTGTATGTGGAGAAGGATAATGGAACGGCGCAGGCGGTGTATCTGAGGCGGGGATTCCATGAGACGCATTACCGGCTCTTTGAGGATTCGTTTGATGGCGAGTCGCTCGGGACTTTTTTGGAGAAGCGTTAACGATGGTCTTTTAGAAGTCATCGGCGCCCAAGGCTATCTTCTTGTCGGCTCATCCCGGAGAACCATCTTTAAGATGATTTCGTAGGTGAAGTGGGTGGTGGGATCATCCAGCGGGATGTCGGTGTGAGGAGATTCGTCGGAAGTCATCATGGAATGTGAGATTCGGCCTTGAAGGCGATTCAACACTCTTGCTGTCTCTTTTCTATTTGTCTCCCTCTTTTAGTTGATTGAGAGCC
The DNA here is from genome assembly GCA_913060685.1 of uncultured Verrucomicrobiales bacterium. Classification (GTDB taxonomy): domain Bacteria; phylum Verrucomicrobiota; class Verrucomicrobiia; order Verrucomicrobiales; family Akkermansiaceae; genus SW10. The sequence continues at coordinate 160 of CAJXVQ010000805.1, read as the reverse complement.
GCCTTGAAGAATGGGACCGAGTAGGTTTGGACAGTTTCCGGGAGGAACTTTTCGGAGGGTCTGGGGAGCTTTCCATCATCCCTCCAAAAAACAATGGAAGGGTGAATCCCGGTAATCGATTTAAGAGCTGTCTCTTATACACATCTGACGCTGCCGACGA
>CAJXVQ010000804.1 GCA_913060685.1 uncultured Verrucomicrobiales bacterium | reverse complement strand
AGATCAGCCTCGGTCTCGTGGGCTCGGAGATGTGTATAAGAGACAGGGGTGGGGGGGACATGAGAACTTCTCCGAGGGCGTTGGTTTCGATGCGGCCCTCGATCTCGGAGAAATAAGGTTCCGCGAGGATTTCTTCCCAGATCGCCAGATTCAGGGCGTGGTGGTCCTGCTGGAGATCGGGTGATTCCGAGAGTTCAAGAACGGAGGCCATGGCAAAAAAAACTACCTCATTCCTCTGATAAAGCAAAGGAGCAAGACCTAGCGGCGTCGACGGGGGCTGCCGCGACGTGGCTTTTTAATCGGCTTGCGCTTTTCGGTGTCGAGAAGTGCGGTGTATTGGTAGTCAAAGCCCTCGAGCTGCTTGCGCTCGATTTTCTTGCTGATGAATCCTTCCACAGCGTCGGCGTATTCCAGTTCATCGGCAGTGAGAATGGTGAAAGCATCGCCTTCTTTCTCGGCACGACCGGTCCGGCCGATGCGGTGAACGTAGTCCTCGGCGTTTTCAGGGACGCGGTAGTTGATGACGTGGCTCACGTCGGAAATATCGATGCCTCGTGCCGCGACGTCAGTGGCAACGAGGATCTTGAAGGTGCGATCCTTGAAGCCTTTGAGGGCTTTCATGCGGTCGTTCTGGCGAATGTCCGAGTGCATGACGGTGACGGAGTTGCCGATGGCTTCCTGCTTGCTAAGAAGATCGGCGATCACGTCGGCCTCTTTGCGAGTCCTGGTAAAGATCATGACTGATTCGTAAGGGGTCTTCTCAAGCAGTCCGAGAAGGAGTTCGTCACGCTGGGTCATGGCGACGGGAAAGAAGGAGTGCGAGACCGTTGCGGCAACTTCGCGGCGGGCGATTTCCACGGTGGCCGGATCAGTGAGACACCACTCGGCGAAACCGGCGATGACCGGTGGCATGGTGGCAGAGAAGAAAAGGGTCTGGCGGGATTGCTCCTCGTTGTTCCAAGGGCAGATGTTGATAATCTTTCGGACTTGTGGAAGGAAACCCATGTCGAGCATGCGGTCGACTTCATCGAGGATGAGAATCTTGATCTCCTTGAACTTCATCGTGCCCCGGTAGAAGTGGTCCACGAGACGGCCGGGGGTGGCGACGACGATATCGGCCCCATTCTTGAGGTCCTCGTCCTGCTTGCCGTGACCCACTCCTCCATAAAGAAGAGCAACCTTGCATCCGGTTTTTTTACCATAGTGGATGAACTGCTCGGCGACCTGATCGGCAAGTTCGCGGGTTGGTTCAAGGACGAGAATCTGAGGTTTCCCGAGAGGTTTAATGATGGAAAGTGAAGGCAGGGCAAAGGCCGCGGTCTTACCGGTGCCTGTTTGGGAGGCGCCAATGACGTCCCGTCCCTCTAAAATGAGAGGGATCGCTTGGGCTTGAATTGGGGTTGGGGACTCGTAGCCGGACTCGGTCACGGCCTCGAGGACGGTCTCCTTGAGACCAAGTTCGTCAAAACGCATGGGTTGGAGTTACGTAAAGTAGCGGGGAAATCAAGGTTTACTATTGAACAGGACCTTTCGGGAGTGCTTCTGGTTAAAACTCAGCTTGGTAAAGCTGGCGGAATATTTTGCGTATGTTAGCTTCCAACGAGTAAGACCTTCCTCCCAAATGCGACTACTACTTTTCTTCTTATGTGCTTTCCCTTTCGTTTTGAAAGGCGAGGTTGATGTGCCCAAAAAAGGCGATGAAGGGCTACGGATTCAGATTTTTCTGGATCAAAAGTGTTTTGGCCCCGGATTCCTCGATGGAAAGCCCGGGAACTTCACCCTGGGAGCGGTCTATTCCTACAATCGATACAAGGGGCGTCCTCCCGGAGCTTGGGATGCTCTGCTCGAAGAGGCCAAGGTTGAGGTTGAAACCCTCTATGCGACGGCGATCGTGCCGGGTCTGGCCGCGAAGTTCATCAACCCCAAGCTCCCTCGCAAATACGAAGACGTGGGGCATATCAAGCTGATGGCCTACCGGAGTTATCTGGAATTCATGGCTGAGCGTTACCATACCTCGGAGAGCTTTTTACTCGAGTTAAACGGAAAGAGCAAATCGTATGGACTCAAGGCCGGATCAACGCTCAAGGTTCCCAATATCGAGCCTTTTCGGATCGAAAATCTTGAGGTTGGGAAAGAGCACAAGAAGGATGAAAAATTGAGCCAACACAACATTGTCTGTCTCTTATACACATCTCCGAGCCCACGAGACCGAGGCTGATCTCG
>CAJXVQ010000803.1 GCA_913060685.1 uncultured Verrucomicrobiales bacterium | reverse complement strand
GAGTAGATCGTCGGCAGCGTCAGATGTGTATAAGAGACAGGTCTCACTGAGGAGGCTGGCGGAGCAACGCTGGCTTCGAAGGGGGAGATCACCGCACTGGTCCAGTTCTCTTCAATTTCATAGACGTTTGGCTGACCGGGGATGTTGCTAATTTCACCGATACGCCACTGCATCGCCGAGAAAGTACCACTCCCCTGGGGATCGGAGAAGGGGGAGCTGTCGAAGCTAAGGCCGGAGGTCGGGAATCCGTCATCACCGGTGTAGGTGATGAGCGGAGTGTCGGGGATTGCGAGGTCTTTGGCATCACGTTTGAGGTATTCATAGCCGTAGCCTTTTTGCTGCCCATTTCCGGGAGCCCAAATTGCACCTGTGAAGGTGTCGGTGACGTAGTCGTTTAGATATCGCATCGATCCTTCGTGGTTGGACGATACGAGGGTTCGGACGTAGGTGCCGCCCCTGCGCGAGTCGGTGAAAGGAGAGTAGAACCAATTTCCCTTGTGGTTGCCCTGCCCTGAATGGGCGTTGGGATTCCCCCTGGTCCGCGGGTGGAAGTTCCACATGTATTCGTCTACGTCGGACCAAGTCTGCGATTGGCCGGCGGGGTTCACGATCTGGGCGTATTCGTCGATCAGTTGGGCCATCTGACCTCCCGTCATCGTACTGTCGGAACATAGGAGATCGAACATTCCGCGTGCGCGGTTGCGATACTCGACCGCCAACGCCGGGATATTGAGGCAGGCCTTCTGCTGAATCGTCCCGCTCCAATGGGTCTCGGGAATGTACATCATATCGAGATCCCATGGTAGGACGGTCCATCCGGTGGCCGGGTCATTAAAAAAGTAGTGATTGAAGCCCTCGCGCACGTCGACATTACCGGTAATACGATTGCCTGCCCGGAAGGTGTAGTAGGCAAAGAGGTTCATGTTTGATCTCCAATAGTTTTCGTTTTGAGTGCTGTTCGACGATGCTCTGAAGGTGTTCCAATCAGAGTTGTCCGAGGGTTGCCCGCTCGCCTGGTGTTTTTTATCGCCAGCGCTTCCTTGGATCTTGTAGACGTTTCCATCCGGGAGTTTACGGTTATCGAGGAAGGCTCCATCGGGGTGTTCCACAACGAGGTAGAGGCCCCAGAGATCAGAATTGTATTGGTCGTTGCTCGATTCGGCAGAATCATCGACGATCCGAAAATGGACGTAATGGGTGCGTGGGCTGGGAATGCCTGCGAGTTCGAAGAGTCGGAAGGAGGCGGCTTCGTCAATCCCGGCCATGCCCCGGTGGACGGGCGCCCAGGGAGAGGCGCAGGCGTTGAAATTCAGGGTGTCCCACGAGCGGTCATACTTTTTCCCCCAGTTGTCCCGAGCCGCGAAATCCCGTGCGGGGTTGAAGTGGAATCGCCATTTGTTTTTTCCGCTTTGATAGGTGGAAGCTTCGCCGCGGTTATTGAACTCGATGTGGTCGTAGACAATTCCATCGTAGACGAGAGCGCCCTGCATGCGGACCCCGTCGGAGCCGCCTGAATATTGACTGTTGTTGACGTCGGTGACATTGGAGATGAGGTGGTAGATTGGTAGTTCATCAAGCACCTCCGGGGGGAAGGTGGCGCCGGGTGAGTTGCCAGGGTTGCTGGCGCCGGTCCAGGCGGGGACTCCATCATAGACGAAGTAGGCGAAGTTCGGTTGTTCGTCATCATCAAAGGGAGCAACCAAGCTGGCTCCCACCGTGTTGCTAGTGGCAATGCGATAGCGCACGAGGTGGCGATGTTCTTGAGCGGGGATCTCACCGGTGTAGATCAGATCACCGTCATCGTCGGTCATTTCGACTTCCGTCCAACCTTCTTCATAGGCCGCATCGGTCCGGCGGATGTAGCTGCCGGGAGCGACGATCTGGTAGCTCAGCGTCACATTTTCAACGCCGTCGGGGTCGGAAATTTTTGCCGAAATGAGGACGGCTTCATCGGAACGCGGCTCATTGGGAAAATGGCCGACCTGCCGGATATTGGGCGGGGGAGAATTGGTGGATGTTCCATTTGGTCTACCGGGGCTAGGCGGTGCGGCTTCGCTGAATGGTTCCGGCGTCTCAAGGACCGCATCGATCAAGATATCGCTGCTGCCAATGGAGGCGTTGAAGAGTTGAATCGCGATGACGTTTTCGCCCGGTTGCAAGACACCACTGGTCCCACCCTGTCTCTTATACACATCTCCGAGCCCACGAGACCGAGGCTGATCTCG
>CAJXVQ010000802.1 GCA_913060685.1 uncultured Verrucomicrobiales bacterium | reverse complement strand
CGTCGGCAGCGTCAGATGTGTATAAGAGACAGGCCCACAACTTTCAGTTACACCCAAGGCTTGATTCCCGATAAAGGTATCCGGACTGGAAATGGTAACCTGTGTGAGGAGGTTGGATGAACCGAAAGCGAAGCCGGCAATTGAGGTAACTGGAATACCCTCAATGGCTGAGGGAATGACCAAAGAGCCGGTTGCCGAGGAACTGCAGCGAATGATGATGATTTCATCACCCGAGTTTTCGTAGGTCAGGTCGCTTAGGTCCGCTCCGTGAAGGGGTGCCAAAGTCATGGCAGCGAGGAGGAAGAGGAAAAATGCTACTTTCACAATGTTGGCTGGAATTTGCTTTTGACGGAGAGGAGAAGGGGGGCTGGATTTGCCGGGGTCGGGAGGATTTGGGACGTTCTTCACTGATTGAAAACGTAGACTCAAGGGGCGCATTACCAAGATGATTTTTGGCAGCGGTTCTTACATTGGCGGGTGAAACATCTGCCTGTCGGGAGCCGACGAGGACCAGGATGCGCCTTTCTCTGAAGGAGAGGACGGGGTGGCTGGGAGCTTTCTTCTCTAATTCGTGATTGATCGTCTTTTTTGGAGAGATGGAAGTAAGATCTCCTTCACGGAACTTGCTTCAGTTCCTTCATCACTCCAGCTTTCCATTTTGCCAATTCAGCTTCCATGCGTTTGGCGACCTCCGGTTTGTCGGCGATTAGGTTTTTCGTTTCACCATCATCTTTGATGATGTCGTAAAGTTCATCGCCTTTTGCTCGTGAGATGAACTTGTGCCGTTGTTCCATCAAGGCCGACTCTTTTCCGTCCTTGTTCAGAAATCCGAGGGGCTTTTTTCGCTCCGTTTGTTCTCCTGTCACGAAGGGAAGCAGGCTGACGCCGTCATAAACCCGGTCGCTTGGGAGCGGGACTTCGAGGGCTGCCAGGATGGTGGGGAAGTAGTCCGAGGTGAAACAAGGTGCGCTCACGGTGCGTGCTTCCTTGACCTTGGCGGGCCACACAAGAAGGCCGGGAACACGGATGCCGCCTTCGTTGATTGAGAGTTTGTATCCTTTGAGATGTTTGGCGGTTCCGACATGGCGGGGGGGGCCTTGGCGCGCCGGTCCATTGTCCGAGCAAAACCAGACCATGGTGTTTTCGGCAATTCCGAGTGATTTTAACTCGGCCCGCAGACGTCCGATTTGCTCGTCCATCGCGGTGAGGCAGGCGTAGTAGTGTTGGGCGGGTTCAGGCTGGTCCTGATACATCGCGCGATACTTCGGTCCTCCGACGACAGGGGAGTGAGGCGTGTGGAACCAGACCGCAGCAAAAAACGGAGTCTCGTCTTTGGCCGCGTTTTGAATGAAGGGGATGGCTCGATCCATTACGACACGGGAGTCGTCGCCTTTTGTATTCTCAGTCACTTTCTGACCGGGTCCCGAGAAATAATCGTTCCCATACGCATTGCCTGGTTTAGGATCATTTTTTTTAGCCTTCTTCTTGAGTGGCCCGGGATCAATGAGGGGATCCCAGGTGGGCACCTTCGACTCAGTCACAAAAGAGACGTCGACATCGCGCTCCCAAGGCGGGCAGTAGTAGCGCACCGGTTCTTTGGCAAAGGTGCCCCAACGCTTTTGATCGCCCTTCTCTTTCGAAAGGGTGCCAAGGTGCCATTTTCCAAAGTGCCCGGTGGTGTAGCCCTCCTTTTTGAGGACGGTAGTGATGGGGACTTCTGTTGGTTCCAACATTCCCTTCATCGCAAAAGTGATTCCAAAGCGATAGGGATTCCGGCCCGTGTAGCAGCTGCCCCGGGTTGGCGAGCACATCGCGGCACCGGCGTAAAAGCGGGTGAAGGTCACTCCTTCACGATGCATTTGGTCCAAATGCGGCGTCTTGAGGCGGGGGTGTCCGTTGTAGCCGACATCTCCCCAGCCCTGGTCGTCGGTCATGATGAGAATGATGTTGGGCTTCCCGGCTCCGGACGTTGCCGCCGGAACGAGCAAGAGCAGAGGTAAGATGAATGAGAAAATTTTCATGACGGTTTGAGTGTTGCTCGGGAGGCTATGGATTGAACGGAGACGTGACAAGGGGACAGATCGGAGCCCGACCTTTGCAGTTTGGGTTCAGGTGACCCACGATGTGCGGGAAGGATTGTGGAATTGAATAAGCAAATTGCCGTTACTTTCAAGAATGGCCCTGGCTAGCTGAAAGCATCCACGCTGTCTCTTATACACATCTCCGAGCC
>CAJXVQ010000801.1 GCA_913060685.1 uncultured Verrucomicrobiales bacterium | reverse complement strand
ATCAGCCTCGGTCTCGTGGGCTCGGAGATGTGTATAAGAGACAGCGCCATAATGTAGTAATCTGCGGTAACCGGCGGCAAATTTTTCCCGGTCTTCACATCGCGAACAATTCCTCCGGAAACCGACGCTCCGGCCGCGCCCGATTCCATCTGAATTTCGACGAGTTCGTGACCTTTGCGATACACGACACCGATAGATTCCAGATACTTCGACCAAGGAGTCAGCCAGGCATCATTGGTAGGCAGATTGAGAACCCGGTCGGTATTGCCCGGATTGTTATCGATCATCGTATAAAGAAGTTGCAGGAACATCGTTCCCACTGTCCGGGTACTCGCCATCTTTGCCTTCGACGCCACCAGGGATCGAGTCAATCCATCGACAAGCAAACGTTGGTAAGCTTCACTATAGTCATCGGCCTTGGTGTAAGCCCACCATCCCGTTTCCTCGTATTTGGAAAGAAACCTGCCCTTGCAGGACGTCATTAATTGCCAGACTCGCTCTCCAAAAAACTCCGCTTCCTTCTTTGTCAGCTCCTCACTTGCTTGTTCCACTGCCTCGAACAGGGTGTGAACATCCTTCAGACTCTTCGGAAAATGCAGAGGGAGCTTAATCGGTGGTGCATCAATCTGATTGATCTGAATCGTTTCCGTCGAAACAAGACTATCGTAAGCCGTCTTTTTATCATCGAATGGAATCTCTTTCATCGTCTCGATAACGTGGCTGTAGAAACCAGGAAAAAATCGAAAACCGTGCTCACCCGGCAAATATTTATCCTTGTCCGGCATGTTCGTTCCCGGCACATTAACGCTCCGTGCCTTTCCTCCGACATAAACTTCGGCCCTCTCGTATACGGTCACTTGAAACCCTCTCAGTGCTAACATGTGCGCGGCGCTCATTCCGCCGACTCCGCCTCCAAATATGGCTACTGTTTTCTGTTTCATAGGATTTTAGTCATTTGGTATCGATTTGTATAGAGACGTAAATAGTTTCCCCGTGAGAGAGCAATTTTGAATTGCAGATCTCTAAATTCGGTTTTCTAATCATATGTAAAAAATATAATACTGGTCAAGAGGAATACACGCCGATGCGCATTGGGCGCATTGCGCCAAGTAGAATGACACCGAAGGAATCCGGAACCGAGCGTGGTTAAGGCATGGGTGTCCGAAAGTTATGGGGCCGGGCAGCCCCAGGCATCGGCCAGTTCGGTAGCGAGATGATCGGCGATGTAGGGCTTGAGGAACCGGTTGACGCTGGTGAGATTGGCAAGGCGATGAGGGATTTTTAGGGCCTCAAAGAAGTAACTGCCCCCACCTCCTTGTCATCGTCCTTGCGATAGGTTTGGAGGAAGTCGTGGTCCGTGACCGCTGTGCTCATGCAGCGGTTGACTCCCATTTTCAGGAAGTCGAGATCGGAGATTATAGGACAATCGAATGGTGAGTCCGAGAGTAGATAAGAAGCCTTTAAAGTCTTAAGGAAGAGAGTCCAAGAGTAAACTTGGGACTTTGAAGGTCTCGAGGTTTCGCTTGGTGGTGTGGTGGCGTTCCGGGTGATTTTCCGGAGGAAGAATGGACTTCGCAGCAGGTGGCCGGCAAGGCGCTTCCGTCCGGTGCCCTCGCGCTGTGCCTTACAGACGTTTGCTTTCGAGAGGGCGTTTGTGGGGAGTTTTTTCGAGCATTGAGATTACCCGATAAATCATCAGGGCCCGACGAAGTAGACGGGCAACATGACTTGTAGGTGGGAACGTGGATCAGTCACCAGGTTCTCAGCGAATTGCCGAGTAGTCGGTGGCGGTCATGTAGACGGAATCCGGACGGGTGGCGAGGCGTCCGACGCCGGATTCGCTGGCGGCTTTCTTCCAGTCGGGGTCGGTGCCGAAGGCTTTCCAGGATTTCTTGGCCGCGGCAGGGCTGTCGTGGCGGATGATGTAGATGAGGGTATCCTGCGAGGCCGGTTCGTCGGTGGGGTGCCAGTAAGCGACGGACTGGATACCGTGGCGGGCGAAGAGTTTGATGGTGTGGTCGCGGAAGCGGGCGTCTAGCTTTCCGAGTTTACCTTCGGCGGCTTTGTAGGTGCGGAGTTCGAAGACGGCGTCGGCACCCGGGTTCTTGGCGTTGCTCCAAGTCGGCGAGTAGTCAGTGGACTTCATGTAAACGGACTCCGGAGATTTGGCGAGGATCTTGCCATCCTTCTGGGATTCGGCGGAGACTTTTTTCCACTCGGGGTCGGAGCTGTCTC
>CAJXVQ010000800.1 GCA_913060685.1 uncultured Verrucomicrobiales bacterium | reverse complement strand
AGATCAGCCTCGGTCTCGTGGGCTCGGAGATGTGTATAAGAGACAGGTTCTGGAATGCTGCTTTTCTTCTTTGGAGTGAGTATCACACTCGTTGTTTTGAAGGGCATCTTGGCCGCAAGTGGCGAATTTCAAGATGGGCAATATGGAGATTCTAAATTGGAGGATTTAGAGGAACCTGAGGAGTAGAGATCTTCGATGGAGAGGTAACGAGCCTTGTCATCGTTTAGACCTCCGAGGAGGATCGGGACAGAGAGAGTTGACTTTTAAGTGGCCCGCTTGAAAGCGTCGTTGAACGAATCGGATTGGGGAAATGCGACCGCTCGGCCTGCCTAGAAAAGCACCAAAAAAGCGCGCTTTCTCCCCCAAGGTTTCCCTCCGCATTCCATTGTTAAATCCTTACTATTTAGCGGATTGAGTGTAGTTCAATTTAAAAAATCTGGTATACACGAATGATCTCTTTCGCGATTGACGAAGACGCGTGCGCCGGGTTTGTCCACGAGATAGGCGTAGGGCCCATTGCAAGAGGACGAAGAGTTTGGAACGGAAACCGACGTGTACGAGCAGCTAGGCAATCCATGCGAAAAAGCCTTTCATGCGAACTTTTTCGGTCCGCATTACGGAAACGTTTTTTCCAATGACTGCCATGATACCTTTGTCCCAATAGGCGAACTTGGGCCGGAGAAAAATCTTACGCTTGGCGTGATCAGTAGTTTCGACACCCTCCACTCCGGCCCAAAGGCGGCTTCAAGGCCCTCCCGCCAAAAGAAAATTCCTAGCAGCCAGCGATTTCACCGGCACCTAATCACCGGGCTCACCCAAGTGAGCCAGCTTTCTCCCATCCACCAACTCCGGGAAACGCTCCAACAGCATTCGTAACTTGGGATCAATATACCTTCCGCAAAAGGGCTTCTGTGGATTTTTGAAGTAGTAGTTTACAATCTCATCATGCGAAGGTTTGAAATCTCGAAAGGGCAGAACCTGCGTCACCAATGGTGATCTAAATTCCGCTTCCGATGTTCTCAAAGCCTCCGTGATTTCACCTGAATCCAGCGGCTCGAAAAAGTAAACCGCACTTCGATACAACTTCCTCCGGAAGTGCTCCGATTGGCTTGCGTGAGTCAGTAAATGAACCTGGATCAACTCCTGTAAACTGATTACTTCGGCATCGAACTCCAAAATCACCCCCTCCGAAAAACTCTCTGCTTCCCCTTCAGAGGCAATCCATCCTTGCTCAACTTTGTGCACTCCCTTCAACACCAAGAACACCGCCTCCGTGCACCAATGGCATCCGCCTCCCACTGCAATCTTCATCATTCGCAAACAAACTCACGTTGCGTTGATCATCGAGCAATAAAAAAGCCCGCACTCCGAAGAGGGCGGGCTTTGAAAATATGGAGAGTGGACGTCTCGCCCTACTTCTCTGCCTAGTAACGGTAGTGAGCAGGCTTGTAAGGGCCTTCGGCCGGGACATCGATGTAGTCAGCCTGCTCTTGAGTGAGCTTGGTCAACTTGGCGCCGATCTTGTCGAGGTGCAGCCTTGCGACTTCCTCGTCAAGTTCCTTCGGAAGGACTTCCACTCCGATTTCGCGGGTGTCCCTGGTCTCCCAAAGAGCAATCTGCGCAAGTGTCTGGTTGGTGAAGCTATTGGACATCACGAAGCTTGGGTGGCCGGTAGCGCAACCAAGGTTCACGAGGCGGCCTTCAGCGAGCATGTAGATCGCGTTGCCGGCCTTGAAGGTATACTTGTCGACCTGAGGCTTGATGTTGAGCTTCTCAATGCCGTCGAGTTCTTCGAGCTTATCAAGCTGGATCTCGTTGTCGAAGTGACCGATGTTACAAACGATGGCCTGGTCCTTCATCTTCTCCATGTGCTCGGCGCGGATGATGTTGAAGTTACCGGTGGTGGTGACATAAATGTCGCCCCAGCCGAGAGTGTCTTCAACCGTCAAAACTCGGAAGCCTTCCATGGCAGCCTGCAGGGCACAAATGGGGTCGACCTCGGTCACGACCACTTGAGCACCTTGGGCACGAAGCGCCTGAGCACACCCTTTGCCAACGTCACCGTATCCGCAGACGACGCCGACTTTACCGGAGATCATCACGTCGGTGGCACGCTTGATGCCATCGATGAGGGACTCGCGGCAACCGTAGAGGTTGTCGAATTTCGATTTGGTCACGGAGTCATTCACGTTGATCGCAGGGAAGAGAAGCTGTCTCTTATACACATCTCCGAGCCCACGAGACC
>CAJXVQ010000799.1 GCA_913060685.1 uncultured Verrucomicrobiales bacterium | reverse complement strand
CGAGATCAGCCTCGGTCTCGTGGGCTCGGAGATGTGTATAAGAGACAGGATATGAAGGACGGGCTCGTGACCTTTACTATCCACTCGCTCTTTCTCCTTCTTGATATAATCCTGAAGGTCGTCCATCCCGTTTAACTGGGTTTTCGTGTCTTCTTGAATGAAGTCGCCGTTCTTGCGAACGTTCACAACGATCTTGCCGCTCTTCGTCTTGGCCGCCTGCGCATTTTCAGCGACAGATGGGGTAAGATTTGGATCGATCTTGATCGTCTTGGGATTGGAAACAACAAGGAAGAAGAGGAGGAGGAGAAAGACCATGTCGATCATAGGCGACATGTCCATCTCGGCGGCTTCGCCTTCGTTCTTATTGACTGATCGGAGTCTATCTGAGGCCATGGAATTCTGAGGTGGTTTCGTGGGTTCAACGAGAGGGGAAGAACGGATTCCCTCCCCTCTGACGGGTTAAACGGCAATGCCCTCAGGAATCTTAGCAAGATGCGCATCCGCATTCACGGTCTGAATGGATGCGTTGATCAATTGCTCGGCAGTGCCGTGACAATCTGCGACCAATGAGTTGAAGCGATTCTTAAAGAAGAAGTAAGCAAAGAGAGCAAGGATGGCGACGATCAGGCCCCACATGGTGGTGAGAAGAGCGATCGAAATCGATGAGGCAAGATCACTTGGATCCGCACCGGCATTTTCTCCAAGCATCGCGAACGCCGCGATCATACCAAAAACGGTTCCGAACAGTCCGAGCATGGGAGCGGCCTGGGCCACGAGTGAAAGAAGAGTGATGAACGTCATCTGCTTGCGAGTCTCATTGATTGAGAAGTCGGCGATGGCATCCTCAACGTGATCGCGACCGAGGTCCTCGGGATGGGTGGCATCGATGTTCGGAAGCGAGTAGGCCATCATGCGGCCGAGGTAGGAAGGATGAGAGGCGGAGAGCTCGATCGCGGAGCGCACACGACAGTTGGTCATGTGGTCGAGAAGAGCGGCCTTGAGATCATCCGGGGCGAACTTGGCCTTCGTCAGGTTCATGAAGTTGAAGACCGTCAAGCTGATTAGCGAGAGGAGACCAACCGCGACGATAAAAATGGTAAGGGGGCCACCGTCCAGCAAGTAACTGTCGAGGGCACTTTTATCTTTTGCGGCTTTGGCTTCTTGAGCGAGAGCAGGAGCAGCAGAGAGGAGGGTGAAGGCGGAGCCAACGAGCCATCCTTTGGCGATACGGAACTTTGAGGTCTTGGTCATGATTCTTTAGTTGAGGTCGGTTTGGTGTGAAACTGGCGCGCATTCTCGGAAGTGCATCCCACGAGTAAAGGAACTTTTCCACAATTCCTTAGAAATCAGCCTTGAATGGCGCCTTGACAGGAGAACTCACCTACCCCGTAAAAGCTTAGGTCTCTTATTTATTTCCTGGTTTGGACAGGGGTTTTTCGCCTAGGGAACAGGGTTTTGCAGATCTCGCAGACCATCCCATTGCACCCCCGGGCACTGCAGTAATCCCGTCCATAGAAGATGATTTGCAAGTGTAGCTTATTCCATGATGCGCGAGGGAAGAGATTCTTTAAGTCTTCTTCAGTGCGTTGCACATTTTTACCGTTGGTTAATTTCCACCGCTGGGCCAGGCGATGGATATGAGTATCTATGGGAAATGCCGGGACTCCAAAAGCCTGAGCCATCACGACCGATGCCGTCTTGTGCCCCACCCCGGGAAGCTCCTCCAAGGCCTCGAAATCAGCCGGAACTTCACCGCCATGTTTCTCGAGTAGAATTTCGGAAAGCCCGCGGATCGCGCTGGCCTTTCGCGGAGCCAGCCCACACGGCCTCACGATGGCATCGATTTCCGCCACGGATACCAGGCTCATTTTAGCGGCTGAGTCCGCAAGCTTGAACAGGGCCGGCGTGACCAGATTGACCCGGACATCGGTGCACTGGGCCGAGAGGAGGACGGCGACAAGGAGCGTGAAGGAATTGGTATGATCGAGAGGCACCGGCACCTCGGGATAGAGTTCCTCCAATCGACGATGGACGTAGTCGGCGCGTTCCTGCTTGAGCATGCCCATCCCTGCCCGATGACGGAAATAAGCCAATAAAAAACCGGCGCCCTCGCTAAGAAGACGCCGGTTGGAAAAAATTGGGACCCGGGATCCTAGTTTCGAGCAAAATTGCCTGAACGGACTTTCGCCTTGGCAGCGTAATACATCTGTCTCTTATACACATCTCCGAGCCCACGAGACCGAGGCTGATCT
>CAJXVQ010000798.1 GCA_913060685.1 uncultured Verrucomicrobiales bacterium | reverse complement strand
TCTACACAGAGTAGATCGTCGGCAGCGTCAGATGTGTATAAGAGACAGGATTATAGGCGCGGGTCTTGAAACGTGGTCTTTCGGTCGTGATTTGATTGTTCATTGTATTATGGGGTAAGGGATTCGGGGTTAGGAGATCTCGATGTTGCGGACACCGTTGTCGGTGGGATTTGATTTCTTGAAGCTCAGATCGAGGATTCCGTGATCAAGCTTGGCTTCGATGCCGTCGGGATCGACGTCTTCGGGCAGGGTGTAAGTCCTTTCGAACTGTCCCAGGAAGGCTTCCTCGCGCTCGCTTTTGGCGGTGACGGTGAGGTCGCGTTTTTCGAGAGAGAGGGAGATTTCCTCGCGGGTGAATCCGGGGAGATCAAGGCGGAGACGGTAGGAGTCTTTTTCCTCGTAGCGGTAGGCACCGGGAGCGCGGGTGGCGGCAACGGGTCCGAAGCTGCGGAGGGTCTGGCTCAGGAATTCGTCAAGATTTCCGAGGAGACGATTGGGAGTGTAGTGTGTCAGATTCATATTGTATTCGAGTTATTGGTTAACATCTTCCCTCTATGGCAGGATGTGGACCAAAAGACTCTGAAACGCTTGAATCCTTTAAGCTACGGTGAAAATGGCGGTTCTCGCCATGAGATCATAGTAACTATTTGACTCAAAATGACGCGGCTTGGGTCATTTTGACACGACGTTATGTCGCGGTTTTGAACAGGGGGGCAGGCTGCTATCGCTGCACTTGGATGGTCATGACCGGGACGGATCATGCCACTTTTGGTGGACCAGTTTCCGGGCGAGACGGGTGGCCTCGATGAGAGATGTGGTGCTGGCAAGGCCCTTGCCTGCGATGTCGAAAGCAGTGCCGTGGTCGACGGAGGTGCGAACAATGGGGAGGCCGAGGGTGACATTGACGCCGAGATCGAAGGCGAGGGTTTTGAGGGGGATGAGGCCTTGGTCGTGATAGAGGCAGACGTAGGCGTCGATGTCTTTTCGAAGAGCAGGGAGGAAAGCGGTGTCCGGCGAGAGCGGTCCCGCGATTTCGATGCCCATGGCTCGGGCTTTTTCGAGGACCGGGATGATGAGCTCGATCTCCTCGCGGCCAAAGAGCCCTCCTTCCCCGGCATGGGGGTTGAGCCCGGGCATGGCGAGGCGTGCGGGGTGTCCGCGGATGGCGCTCATGGCTTGATGAGTCAGTTTGATCACTTCCAGGATACGGGCCTCATTGAGGAGGCCCGGGACGCTGGTGAGTGAGACATGAGTGGTGACGAGTGAGCAGGTGATTTCCTCGGAGGTGAGCATCATGGCGTGACTCGCCGAGGCGGTCTTTTCGACGAGGTATTCGGTGTGGCCGGGGAAGGGTTTGCCGGCACGGTGCCATGCTTCCTTGTGGATGGGATTGGTAATCACACCCGCGTAGGTGCCATCCAGAGCGCCCTCGACGGCGGCTTCGAGACAGTCGAAGGAATGGGCACCGGCGATGGTTGAGATTTCACCCATTTTGACGGAGCCGGTGAGGGGAAGATCGATGATGCCATCCTCCGAAAAAGGGAGGTCCAGAAAAGCCGCGACTTCGGCGAGGTGGCGTCGGCAGGCGATGACCTTTAAGTTCTCGCACGGGGGGTCGGCAAGAATCTTGAGAGCCAATTCCGGACCAATTCCGGCGGGGTCGCCCTGGGTGATAACAAGGGGGGATGCCATGGACCTTTAGTTCGAGTCGCCACCTTCGGTTGCGAGGGCCATCATGGCGCGGGCGGGAGTCGCAGTGTGGAGGGTAATGAGAATGCGGCCTTTGTCGGTGTCCTTTTTTGATCCGCCATTCCCCATTGTGCTGATGGTGGCGACGTGGCCAATGACGTTTCCAAATTGATCGAGGATGGCTGATCCGCTGGAGCCGGGGGCCCAGCGGGAGCTGACGTTGAGTTTGAGGGAGCGCATAGCCTGGAGGGAGTTGGGGTCATCGCCGCGTTTGTCGCCGTTCCAGTAAAAGCGATTTACGATGCCTTCGCTGAAGTATTGGCCCTGTTTGAGAGGGCGACTGAGGCAGAAGGCACTATCGCCCGGAGAGACCTTGTCGTTGAGAGCGAGTGGGGTGGTTTTGGCATCGATCTTAATGAGGGCGCCGTCAAGTTTCTCGTCGGTGGCGAGAATGGAGGTGACGGGGAAAACGTTCCCGGAATGATCGACGGCGATGAGGCCGCCTTTGCGCATCTTTTTATTGCTGTCTCTTATACACATCTGACGCTGCCGACGATCTACTCTGTGTA
>CAJXVQ010000797.1 GCA_913060685.1 uncultured Verrucomicrobiales bacterium | reverse complement strand
CGAGATCAGCCTCGGTCTCGTGGGCTCGGAGATGTGTATAAGAGACAGGTTATCGACCGAGCTTAAAAAGCATAATGCCTCCAATCTTGAGGATAAGTTGCGCTATCCCAATTTCGCAAATTACGTCGATCACGAGAAGCTCTTCAGCGGAAAGATCAAAGACAAGGCCTACACCCCGGCTCGGCGATGGTTGGTCAGCCCCCAGATTTTTATCGAACGCCTCAATGCCATCTTCGGACTGGAAGGAAGGGATGGGAAGCGGTCATTTTATGGCGTGACCGTTCCGGTGATTTTGCCGGATCATTCCGGGGTTCGGTATTACGATACCACCACCCTGGATGGCGGGCATCTTTTGACCATGCTCACCAATGCCGACTGGGTTTCCAGAAAGCAGCTGCGTCCGGCGCGGGTGAAGAGTGGGGAGATCAAATCGAACGAGTTTGAAAATCCCAAAGACCGTTGGTCTCCTAAAAGTTCACCGGAAGCCTTCGAGACGATCGTTAGCAAGAAGTCAGCTCCGAGCGGGGATGAGATGACTGCTGCGATTCACGCGCAGTATCAGTGTGTCTTGCAACGGGATGCGGGCCCCGAGGAATTGCAAAAGCATCTCGCTCTTTTTAAAGACAGCATTGTGGTCGGCGGAAACACCGAGGGTCTGCGCCAAGTCCTAATCAGCGTGATTTTGAAATCGGAATTCATGTATCGTTATGAATTTGGAGAAGGTGAACTCGACGAGGCCGGGCGCAAAATGCTCTCACCTCGCGAAGCCAGCTACGCCATTGCCTACGCCATCAGCGATCGTAATCCGGACACCGCGTTGGCTGCCGCCGCCGCAGAGGGCCGGTTGAATACCAAGGAAGATTACCAGCGGGAGGTTCTGCGCCTCTTGAAAGACACCAAGGCATTTCGCGATGAAGGAGATCCGGGTCTCAATGGCCTCCACATGCGCTCCCATCAGGTGGCTCATCCCAAAATCAATCGCTTCTTCCGCGAGTTCTTTGGGTATGCCAACAGCATGAAGGTCTTCAAGGATGTCGCCCGGAGTGATGGGGCTTTCATGAATACGGCACGTGGATATTCCGGGACGGCAGGTTGGATTACCAATGAAGCTGATCGGGTGGTGGACGGCATCCTCAGCGAAGATCGCAATGTTTTTGAGCGTCTCCTCACCACTGATGAATTCTTTGTCCTTCACCGTCACAGCAACGAGGAAGGAGCAAAGATGGTCTCCGGCTGGAAGAAGGCCTGGGAAGCTTTTAAGGATCAGGATTGGAAGAATGATCCCAAAGGATTCGTGGCCAGTCATTTTGAGCAATACCGGGAAGCCTTTGGATATATTCGTATCAAGAAACCGGAGGATCGCAACAACGTGCGGGACTTGAAGCGGGCCATGGAGTTTTTCGAGAACTCCTTTGGACGGGGGATCACCCCGATCACCTCGCCATGGTTTTTGCATGGCGGTCAGAAGTTTAGCTACGCCCGAATCTATAGTCTGCCGAGGGAGCCCGGAAGTGGCCCGATCGGCGGGAACGGGAAGTATTCTCCAGACGAGGAATACTGGGATTTTCCAACCACCCAGCCGTTTAAGGTGTCGAATCGAAAAGGGATCCTCACTCATCCTGCCTGGTTGGTGGCGCACTCTCAGAACACCGAAACCGATCCAGTACGACGCGGGAAATGGATTCGTGAGAAGTTACTCGCGGGTTTTGTCCCCGATGTTCCGATCACGGTCGATGCCCAGATTCCCGAGGATCACCATCGCACCCTGCGTGAGCGTCTGGATGGAGTAACTTCCAGGCAGGAATGCTGGAAGTGCCATGTGTATATGAACCCGCTTGGGCTGTCTTTTGAAATCTTTGATGACTTCGGGCGCTTCCGCTCGCAAGAGGAGCTCGAGCATCCCGATAATATCATCGAGAAAAGCCGGGTTAAGTTCGGAGAACACCTCTACAAATCCAAGCCAGTCGACGCCAGGGGATACCTCGACGGAACCGGGGATCCAAAGCTCGACGGCGAGGTCAAAGATGCTTTTGACCTCATCGACCGTCTCGCGAGCTCGCGGAGAGTCCAGCAATCGATCATTCGCCACGCCTTCCGATACTTCATCGGTCGGAATGAAATGCTCTCCGACTCGCAGACCTTGATCGATGCTGAAAACGCCTACGTGAAAAGCGGGGGCAGCTTCAAAATGGTGGTTCTTTCTCTGCTGACTTCCGACTGTCTCTTATACACATCTGACGCTGCCGACGATCTACTCTGTGTAGAT
>CAJXVQ010000796.1 GCA_913060685.1 uncultured Verrucomicrobiales bacterium | reverse complement strand
TACACAGAGTAGATCGTCGGCAGCGTCAGATGTGTATAAGAGACAGGCTTTGGAGGATATGATCACCGAGCCACCCAAAACCCAGATGGCCAAACCCGTTGGATCAACCTAGACCGATTACAAGTTTCAGCACTGAACCTCACTATTTGATATGTCTAAAACGATCATCACCACCGACACCCCTTTGGAGAACGCGACCCGTGGGGCCTCAAATACCCTCTCCATACTGGTTAATAATAGTCCCGGCGTGCTTATGCGAATCTGCCAGGTCTTCTCGCGCCGAGCTTACAACATCGACTCCGTCGTTGTCTCAGAAGGCCGCACGGGTGCCTTTTCCCGAATGACCATCGACATTTCCGGAAACCCTAAGGGCCTCGAGCAAATCATCAAGCAAGTCAACAAGCTCATCGATGTCATTCATTGCTTCGAGCATACCGCGGAAAACTCGGTTGTTCGCGAAATGCTCCTTGTGAAGCTCCTCGCCGACAAGGTGGAACGATCGGCCGCCCTTCAGGTCATCGAGCACTTCGCAGGAAAGACAGTCGACATGAGCCCGAATTCCATGGTCGCAATGTTCACCGGCACAACCAGTAAGATCGATGCCGTCGTCCTGATGCTGGGGCAATTTGAAACGATCGAAACCATCCGTACTGGAAAAGTGGTCATGGCCCGGGGAAGTCAGGCGACTTAAGCCTGTCCCCAATGCTCCTGCAGGACCGGTCGGATCTCAGAAGTTTGCGATTTCATCGTTTTTGGTTATGGTATCGCGATGAATTCTAAATCGGTAAAAGTTCACGGCCTTTGGGCCTTGGGACTCGTTGGGGCCTTTTTCGTCGGAACTGCTTGGGAAAAAGCACCCGGAGCTAACGAGGAATCACGAGCGAACTCATTCCGAAAGGAAAGAAGCTCACCCGGCGCCGGTCGCTCTTCCAGTTCTCGCGAACCCGGACCAAAGACATCATCCCGATCCAGTAGGACCACCTCGGGATCCAAAGACCTGATATCATCTCTGTTCAATTCAACCACCCTCTCCAACGGCGGCCTCGAAGCTCTTACCCTCGAGGCACTCAGCGATCCTAATCAAGTCAAACGACGTCTGGCCTTCAGTCGCCTGCTCTCGGGCATGACTGCTGAAAATGCCGCTACGATTCGCGATCAACTTGTCGAAGGGGGAGCCGGCGGACAGGAGTGGCGCGATTTTAATTACGCTTGGGGTGCTATCGCTGGCGAAGAAGCTTTCAGCAATGCCGCCATGAGTGAGAAACGTGATCTTGAAGCCCTCATGAGCGGTTGGGCTGCCACCGATCCCGCCGGTGCAATGGCCATGCTGGAGAAACTCCCGGCCGATCTGACCGACCAAAAAACCAGACTCGAAAATGGAATCGTCGCGGGACTTGCCGACCGTGATCGCGATGAAGCCACCAAGTATGTCGCAGCGCTCGCCGCTGGGGGGCGCAAGGACGCATCACGCTTGATGGAAACCGTCGCCGACGAGGTTCTGCGTCAAGGCGGAACCACCGAGGCCTCGGCATGGGTCGCCACCCTCGATAACGGACCACTCAAGGGCTCTGCCATGAACAAAGTCGCCGAACGTTATGTGCGCTCTGATCCCGAGGCCGCCGCTGGTTGGATCGAACAATTCGCGGCCGAGGACTATGCCACTCAGGCTGTCGCCGAAGTTGGCGAAAAATGGGCGGAACGTGAGCCTCTCGCCGCAGTCAGCTGGCTCGATAAACTCCCCGAAGGTCCCGGCCAAAAAGCAGGCCTCAATTCTGCTTTCGGTGACTGGGAGGACAAGGACCCCAAGGCCGCTGGAGAATATCTCCTCTCCATGCCCGGCTCAGCCAAACGTGATTCCGCCATCAGTGGCTTCGCGGCAGGCTATGCCTGGCAAGATCCTGAGACGGCCATCGCCTGGGCTCAAGATATTCAGGACCCCGCCTTGCGGACCGAATCCCTCAAAAGCGTGGGCTATGCTTACTTTCGCCGAAATCCGGACGAAGCCAAAACCTGGCTCGCCAGCAGTGGCCTCTCCACCGAGGTGCAAGCCCAGATCCAGACCCCTCGCAACCGCCGTCGCTAAGTTAGAATTGCTCGCGCAGCACTCTTCCCTTCGTTGAGATCCACTCTCTCCGGACGCCCTTTGTGCCTGTAAATGGTCTGGGTATGATCAAGCCCCATCAAATCGAGAATCGTAGCGTGCAGATCGTGAACATGGAGTTTGTCCTGTCTCTTATACACATCTCCGAGCCCACGAGACCGAGGCTGATCTC
>CAJXVQ010000795.1 GCA_913060685.1 uncultured Verrucomicrobiales bacterium | reverse complement strand
ATCGCGGAGGGCGTGGAGGAAGCGGTGGCGGAAGAGTTGATTCAGGACCGCCTCACGGCCCTTCACCCCTGCGGGGCGCGTCACCAGCTGCGCGGGTTCCTGTCCAAAACGCCTACAAGCCTTCAGCGTTGTTCTATGGTGGGCGCGAGATCTTCGGCGGGCATGCAGTGGAAGTGGCCGTCGTGGGTGAAGAGTCCGACGGCGGCGAGGATGTGATCGCGTAAAAAGGCTTCGCCTCACGCGACTTCAGTTAGTCGGGGCACTGGAGTCGGGTGAAGCCGGAGGCGAGGTCGCCACAGCTGAGAAAGGATTGGACGGTGGCGACGGCGGAGGAAGGGAGCGGGCCGAGGGATTTACGGTGTTGCTTTTCGAAGTCGGCGAGGAAGTCGTCCCAGCCGTGGTGGACAAGTTGCCAGAGGGGCGAAGCGCGGGGGGAACGAGGCGAGAGGGCGTCGAGTCGAAGGTTTCCCTTTTGCTTTTTGGGCCCGTGGCACTGGAAGCAGTGGGCTTCCAAAATGGGGCGAACTTGGGTTTGGAAGTCGATGGTTGCTTGGCTCTTTCCTGTTAGGATGAGGAAAGCGAAAAGGAATAGGCTGAGGTTTCGAAGATTCATCAAAATAGCTCTGGGTAGATACCAAGGAGTGGTGCTTGGTCTTTCAGAGGTGCCGGAGGGGCGGGCTTCGGGTGAGTTCTAAGAAGATCAGACGGTTGGCTCGCCACTGATTCTGCCTGCTTGAGAACCCGGGGCGGCGGTCGTGCCTCCCTCTGCCCGCGGGCTACGTTAGATCGCCCCGTTGGGGCTGGGTTGAGGTGGACAGGAAGCTGGAGCTTTCTGCTACGGTCATGCCAGTTCGGTCGCGATGGAGTCGACGAGGAGCGGGCCTTCGCCGATGAGGCGGAGGTGGGTGGCTGTTTCTTCGACGAGGTGACTGATGGAGGCCAGGTTGGTGTTGGATGCCAGGAATTCGAGGGGGAGGCCTTCGGCGGTGCGGAGTTGGAGCGCGATGCGTTCGAGACGCCAGGCTTCGTCGTCGAGGATTTCGATGTCATCCTGGGCGTGTCCGACGGAGGCGATTCGTTTGAGGTAGTCGGCAGTATCGCAAACGTTTTGGTGTCTGGTGCGGTTGAGGGTGGATACGGCGGAGGGGCCGAGGCCGAGGTAGTCGTTGCCGACCCAGTAGCCTTCGTTGTGGCGGGAGCGTTTTCCGGGGAGGGCGTAGTTGGATGTTTCGTAATGTTCGTATCCGGCGGAGGTAAGGATTTCTTCTCCGAGAGAGAACATTTCAGCATTGAGGTCGGGATTGTCCTGGTAGTCGCCGGTTTGGAATTTTTCGAAGAAGGCGGTGTCTTCCTCGTAAGTGAGATTGTAGGCGGAGAGATGATCGGGTTGGAGGGCGAGGGCCTGGGTGAGGGTGTCTTCCCAGTCGAGGAGGGATTGACCGGGGACGGAGAAGATGAGGTCAATATTGACCTCGAGGTCGGAGGCTTCACGAAGGAGGTGGACGGAGGTGATGGCCTGCATGGGGGTGTGCTCGCGACCGAGGGTCTCGAGGTGCTTTCCAAGGAAGGATTGCACGCCGAGAGAGACGCGGGTGACGCCGAGGTCCTGGTAGAGTTGGGCGGTGCGGGAGGTGAAGGTAGCGGGGTTGGCTTCGAGGGTGACTTCTTCGATGGCGGAGAAGTCGAAGGCTTCGCGGAGGCCGGTGAAGAGGCGGGTGAGATGGGTCGGCGAGAGCATGGAAGGGGTGCCGCCGCCGAAGTAAATGGTTTTGAGGGGCGCGAGGTTTTTTTGTGCGGCAAAGCGGGCTTCGACGAGGAGGGCGTCGACGAAGGCGCCGAGGTCGGTTTTGCCGGGGGTGTGCTTGTAGAAGGAACAGTAGGGGCAGATGCGATGGCAAAAGGGGATGTGAAGGTAGAGATGCACTCTTCGAACGTTGAACATCGAACGTTGAACACTCAACGCTGAATTGGGACCTGCTGGTGACTGAGGCTTTGGAAGGAGGGCTTGTGATTCCGATGGTTTTGGGGGAAGACTTGGGGGTGGCAATGCAATCGGGACTCAGCACGAAGGTTTTGAAGGATGTTTCGCGGTCCTTTTATTTGAGCCTGCGGTTTTTACCGGAGGGGTTTCGGGCTCCGACGAGTGTGGGATATTTACTGGCGCGGGCGAGTGATACCATTGCGGATGCCGGTGAGTTGGGGGTGGAAGAGAGGCGGGAGTTGTTGGAGCAGTTTAAAGATTTTGTGAATTTGGGGGTGTCATTTGAGATGCCGAAGATG
>CAJXVQ010000794.1 GCA_913060685.1 uncultured Verrucomicrobiales bacterium | reverse complement strand
TACACAGAGTAGATCGTCGGCAGCGTCAGATGTGTATAAGAGACAGCTTCCACAGTGTTTTAAGAAGCTGCTCGGCCAGGAGGATTGTTAGAATGGCGGGTAGAAAGCTTATGAGCGACGAACCATTGGTTAGCATCATCATTCCCTGTTATAAAATGGGGGCGTATATCGGCGAGGCTTTGGCGTCGGTGGGAAGGCAGACCTACGCTCATTGGGAGATCATCGCGGTTGATGACTGTGGTCCCGAGGATGGCACCCGGGAAGCGGTCGAGGCCTTTGCGGCACGGCATTCGGACCATCGAGTCAAATTGCTGCTTTTGGCTGAGAACAAGGGCGTGAGCGGCGCCAGAAATGCCGGGGCGGCCGCAGCGAAAGGCGAATTCCTGGCCTTCCTAGATTCCGATGATGTGTGGCGTGCCAATCATTTGGAGTGCCATCTGTCCGAGCATCGATCTGCAGAAACCGAAATTGTTTCCACGAGCCGCGCGGAGTTTTTCTTCGGTGACGATCCGAGCATTGTCAGCGGAGAATGGGGTTATTCCGCGTGGGAAAAATCAATTTTTCCGCGATCACTCGCCTTAAGAAACGTGATCGTGCCCTCAACGGTGATTCTTCCGGCAGAACAGTTTCAGAAGGTCGGAGGGTTCGACGAGGATCGCGCGATGACGCATACCGAAGATTGGGACCTCTGGGTTCGCTTGGTGGAACACGGGATGGAGTTTCGTTTTCTCGAGCAATTCTCGGTCCTTTACCGACGGCATGAAGGCGGAGCGACCGCCGACCGGGTGGCGATGCGCAGGCGGGTCGAGGCCTTTGCCAGTAAGAACCACGTCAAGTTGTTCGCCGATCTCGGGCTTTCCGCGTGGCAACTTTCCACCCGGGTGGATGCGCTGGAGGCCCGTTTGAATTGGCTCCAGAGGAATCCCCTGATCAGGCTCCTCTCTTTTTTTCAAGGGCTCATAGGCCGGGATAAGAAAGATCACACCGGGGGGCGTCGGCAGAACTAGAGATCGTGCCTGCCAAAAAACTCACCCGCATTGATCTGGAACCGGCAAGGGGATTGTCCGTTCTCTTTGTCTTTGGTTTTCATCTGCTGGGTGTCACCATCGGGATGCAAAATCTTCCATGGGACGGGCTGACCAGAAATCTGCATTTCGACCTGGGCTGGAGTTTGTTGCCCTTTACCCCCTTCACCCTGGGATGGCATGGAGTGGCTGTCTTCTTCGGGATTTCGGGATATTGCATTCAATTATCATGGTTGCAGGGGGACCGAAGCTGGCGGCACTTTGGAATGCGCCGTTTTTACAGGCTCTTTCCAACCTATCTCGTTTGGTTGCTGATCTTCGCGCTGCTGGCGTGGTTTTTGCCCAAGGTCTTTACTTTCAGTTGCGATAAAACGCAATTTGTCTCCCACCTCTTGTTGATCCACAATTGGTCGGGCCAAACGCTGTGGGGAATCAATCCCTCATTTTGGTCGATCGCGGTTGAGATCCAGTTGTATGCCTTGTTGCCCGTTTTAATCTGGATGGTGCACAAGTTGGGATGGGGGAGGGCCCTTGCCGTGACTGCGCTCATTGAGGTCTTGTTTCGGTTTCCATGGAAGTGGCTTTTTGATCTTGAAATAGGCGATTATCTGCTCGGCGCAAATGTTCTGGGTGTCACTTTCGCCTATTGGTTTTCGTGGAGCATTGGAGCTTGGGTCGCATCGAGGCAGTATGCCGGAGCATCGCAACCCCTGGCCAAAGTCCCGCTGGCAGCGGCGGTGTCCCTGGTCATCATTTGTTGGTATTTCAAACCCCTGAGTGATTTCTCATTTTTGGCGGCATCCTTTGCGACTTGTGTGTGGATCTCAAAAAAATTGGTGCTTGCTGAAAAACAGGAGGAAGGACCCGTTGGCATGGGGGGCGAGACTCGAAATATTTTCTACCGTATTCTGGCAGTGATGGGATCTTGCAGCTACAGCCTCTATCTCTTGCACCAACCCTTGTTGGTCGCGTTCCACACACTCTTTATTCGGGACCTCAGCATCCACACGGCAGCGAAGATGATGATTCATTTGGGTGTGCTTCTCCCCGTCCTCACCTTGATCGCGTATGGCTCCTATCGGCTGATCGAAATGCCAACAGCCTTATGGGGAAGAAAACGCAAGACTTGAGACTTTGCTCAATCCCTAATAAGGTGAAGACCATGCACATCTTGTTGGATCTCGACGGAACTCTCACTGATCCCAAGGCTGTCTCTTATACACATCTGACGCTGCCGACGATCTACTCTGTGTAGA
>CAJXVQ010000793.1 GCA_913060685.1 uncultured Verrucomicrobiales bacterium | reverse complement strand
TCTACACAGAGTAGATCGTCGGCAGCGTCAGATGTGTATAAGAGACAGGCCCCATTCCTCGTCGTGGTATTTGAGATATTGTTCGTCATCTCCGCACCACCAACAGCGGACGATTTCATCGGAGCCGGTGAGGAGGCCGTTCTTCGGGAGAGTCATATGAGACATTCGGAAGAAAGAGGACGACCAGGGAAAGAAAAAAGCCTCCGGAATTGCTTCCGAAGGCTTTTGCTCCCTATTCGGGGGACTAGGGAGTGATCTTGTTTTGGGGTTTTAACCTGGGGAGGGACTTGAGGACGGGGTGCTCATTGAGAGCAACCCATTTTCCTTTGAGATCGACCTGGATCTCCTGGCTGTTCGCGAGATGGCGGAGCTTCAGATATCCGGATGATTTCGCCTCTTTGGTTTTGCTCTTGCTCAAGAGGGGCATCACTTTTTGGGTCACGGTGAAGGTTCTTTGACCCTCGGCACCCTTGGTCGTGGTCTCGGCCAAGTGATAGGAAGTGCTGTGGCTTGGGCCCCGCCTTGAGAAACTATTGCGCATAGAAGCGAGTAGGGTGAGCGGCTGAACGACTTCGGCCTGGATAAGCTTCGTGACCGAATCGGCCTCGGCTTGGGTCTTCGCTGGGGCATTTTGGCTCGTGGGAACCAAGAGTTGTTCGTCTCCGAAGCTCATCGGAATCATGCCTCCGGCGATGATCACGCTTGCGGCGACGAGGGGGTAGCAGGTTTTGGGGGTTTTCATTTTTTCTTTTTGGTTGTTTTCAGGAGATAGTATTCGCAGAGGGCAAGGTTGATGCCGATGCTGGCCCAGAGGGAGATCTGGTAGATTTTTTGGTATTCCACCAGATCCAGACGGATAAGGCCGAGTTGAAGGGCCCGGAAAGTGATGGCGGAAGTCACGAGAGCAAAAGACCGGCTGATCCAGATCTGATGGGAACGAAGGTTTTTACGATAGATCGCGATCATCCCGAGGAGCAGGGTGAAGAGGGTCGCAAAGGAGAGAGTCAGGAATCCGATCGTTCCCGAGAGGCCGCCTTTGGCCACGAAAGCGAGGGCGACCCCGGTCGGGAAAACAACGGTGATGATGCTGAGGGCGTATATTCTCCCGAGGTTGCGGTGGAGCCAGGTGGCTCGCTTGAGGAGAAGTCCGGAATATTGCAGGAGGCTGGAGACGAGGCAGACCAATCCGCCGGCAACGTGGGTGAGGAGGGCATAGCGCCACCAGTCCTCGACCGCGAGTTCGAGCCGCTCGAGCATGAACCCGTGGATCATGTTGGGAAGAAAGTAGAGACGACTCTCCCAGCATATGAGCGCGGTCCCAACGAGGAGGACGAGATAGAAGATCGCGATCTCGATTCGTTGGAAGGGGCTGACTCGTGCAATGCCTGACATCGCCTCTATTGACACATGGTCTGGCTATCTGTTGGGTAAAAGGGATGTAAATTTCGCCAGGCCTGACGGTTGCAGGAAAAATTCGCGCTAAGAAAAGCTGAGTCGGCGGTCGAGGGAGCGGTATTGAATGGCCTCGAGGACATGGTCGGGACCGAGTTCCCCGGCCCCGGCGAGATCGGCGATGGTGCGGGCGACTTTGAGAATACGGTCGTGGGCGCGGGCGGAGAAATTGAGGGCTTCCATCGCTTGTTCGAGTAGCTGGGAACACTCGGCGCTGACGGCGCAATGCTGACGCATGATCTTGGGGCCCATGTCGGAATTGGTGCGGACGTTGGGAAGTTCGGCAAAACGGGAGCCCTGGAGATCGCGGCATGTCATGACACGCTGGCGCACCGTTGCGGAGGACTCGCTCTGTTCGTTGGAGGAGAGTTGCTTGTAGTCGATGAGGGGGACTTCGACGTGGAGATCGATGCGGTCGAGAAGCGGTCCGGAAATCTTGGCGCGGTAGGATTCGACCTGTCGGGGACTGCAGCGACACTGGCGGACAGGGTCGCCATAGAAGCCACAGGGGCAGGGATTGAGGGCGCAGACGAGGAGGAACTTTGAGGAGAAATTATAGGTCCCGGCGGCTCGGGAGATGGTGACTTTGCCGTCCTCGAGAGGTTGCCGGAGGACCTCGAGGGTGGAGCGCCGGTACTCGGGGAGTTCGTCGAGAAAAAGAACGCCATTATGAGCAAGTGAGATTTCGCCGGGACCGGGGTTGGATCCGCCGCCGATGAGGCCGACATCCGAGATGGTGTGGTGGGGCGAGCGAAAGGGACGACCCGGGACGAGGCCTTCGCGCTGTCTCTTATACACATCTGACGCTGCCGACGATCTACTCTGTGTAGA
>CAJXVQ010000792.1 GCA_913060685.1 uncultured Verrucomicrobiales bacterium | reverse complement strand
AGCGTCAGATGTGTATAAGAGACAGCATCGGCGACCTCCCCGCCGAACATGCCATCCCCTTCCTCCGGGACGGACTCGCAACCCTCACTGAGGGCAAGGGGGACCGCCCCACCAAACTTGATCTCCTCATCGCCGCCGGAAAACGCGAGGAACCAGTCATCATCGAGGCCCTTTCCGACTATAACAAGTCACTCTCGCCGGATGAGCCACTTGCCAAATGGGAACCCACCCTCGCAGGCGGCGATGCCATCCGGGGCTTCAAAACATTTCAAACCCACGCCGCGGCCCAGTGCATGCGTTGCCACCGCCACGAAGCCGGCCACACCGAGGGAGGAGAAGCCGGCCCCAACCTCATGGGCGTCGCACAACGCCACAATGCTGCCGGACTCCTCGAATCCCTCATGCTCCCTCACGCCAAGATCACCGATGGCTTCGGCGTTGCCAGCCTGCAACTCAAGAATGGCTCGTCGAAAAGTGGCATCATCGTCAGTCAAACCAAGGAACACATCGACCTCAAGGAGAGCGAAGACGTCATCTGGCGAATTAACACCTCCGATTTGGCCAAAGAACCAAAGCCCTTATCCGCGATGCCAGCGATGGGAGCAATCCTCTCCCCTTACGAAACCCGTGACCTCATCTCCTGGCTTCTTACCCTCACCAAAGCCAACCCCCAAAAAGCTCCATCCTACAAAGTGCAGGAACTTTCACTTGCCGAACCCAAAAAGATGGACGAAGACGCAAAAACGACGGAGACTCCCGCGCGTCCAAAAACCGAATCTGAAAAGACCGTGAGCGAAGAAAATATAATCGACCCAGCCGTGATGGAACTCGGCAAAGCCCAATTTACCGCTACCGCCTGTTTTGCCTGTCATGGCATGGACGGAAAAGGCGTGGCCAATCTAGGCCCACCTCTTGCTGAATCAGAATGGGTCGCTGGACCTGTTGAAAACCTCATCGGTATTCAGCTTCGCGGCCTCAAGGGAGCAATATCCGTCAATGACGTGGAATACCAATTTCCTGCCCCTATGATGCCCGTGGGAGCAACGAAGTCCAATGAAGAGACTGCGGCCGTTCTGACCTACATCCGCAATTCTTTTGGGAACAGTGCTTCTGCCGTAACACCTGAGATGGTCGCTAATTACAAGGAGGTTAACAAAGAAGCCCTGAGTAACGAGGATATCATGGCTAAGATGCTAAACGTGTCAGACCTCATCGTCCCGCCCCCTATCGCAGTCGTGGGCGATGCTCCTGCCCTCCCCGTCATCCCATCCGCCGGACTCGGCGCTTCAGGGATGGGCATTGCCATCTTCCTGATCATTGGTGGGCTCAGTGTCCTGGGCGCTCTTCGAATGAAGGCCGCCGGTTCGTAAGGCAGGAGATTCCCTCCGACCCTCCACTTTTCAAAGACGCTCCGTGAAAACGGAGCGTTTTTCTTGGGTCCGATGCCCTAGTAATTCTGCAAATGAATCTCGTCCGCCTCATCGGTCATCTGATGAATGAAGACAAATTTGCACGCCCCCGACAGTAAGCAGATCAAAACGATTCCCAGCACCAACATCAGCGGCTGCGCCGTCCCGATCAAGGCCACCGCGACAAGTGTTGCCAAAAGTGGAATCACAAGATTATTCCTCAGTTGATAGGTCGCCTCCATCCATCGGGAGATCACCGATGGCTCCTCCCCTTTCGCCTCCTCCTGAACATCCCATTGATAGAGACTGAAGGACTGCCCCGAAAGACGCCCCGGATGCTCATGATTCAGCACCAGATCATTTCCCTTGGAGAATCTTCGCACGGCTTCGATCTCACTGTCTTCATCGAGTCGATTGGTTCCCGAGAGTCGCACAACCTTACGCTTTGGGAGAATTCGCAACTCATATCCCTGAGGGACCTCTTCATCCGGCGGCAAGTTCATCACCAGTCCCAAAAACAACTTTCCGTCGCCACGATCCCACTGCCGCCACACCCGGTTTGTGCGACGGTCCAGTGAACGGACCACCGCGTTTGCATCCGTGAGAAACTGGGCGTGCCCCTCGCTATCATCAGCGCCAAAGGTCTTTCCCAGAACATACTGCTCCCCGACCTCGAAGGTCCTGATCCAATATCGCAGGGAACCAAGGCCCCTGATTACAAAAAACCACGTAAACAAACCTGATCCAATCAGCAAAAGGACCCACGAAATAAAAATGATCACCCCGGAATCCTAACAGCCTCCCGTTCCAGGGAAAAGCTCCTTCCCACTCATCTTGTCTCTTATACACATCTCCGAGCCCACGAGACCGAGGCTGATCTCGTATG
>CAJXVQ010000791.1 GCA_913060685.1 uncultured Verrucomicrobiales bacterium | reverse complement strand
TAGATCGTCGGCAGCGTCAGATGTGTATAAGAGACAGGGTATCCCTACCAGGCCAATCGCTCTGCCGCCGCCTTCACCAACTGGAACGACCTCTTCCTGCAAGTCTCCTGGGGAGGACGCCTCTTCGCCATCGAAACCCCCAAGACGGGCCAGCCCTTCTCCTGGCAACTCCCGCTCCAACTCGACTTCCCCTCACTGAATGCCACCCGCCACCCTGAATCCGGTCACCTCTACGTCACCGGTCTTGGGATCTCAGGCTATAAACCCACCACCCCGAATCTCAGCGGCATTACCTCCGTTGAAGAGGTTTACGCACTTCCCAAACCGGTCTCTCTCGACGTTCAGCCCACCCAAATCACCCTCACCTTTGATCGCCCTCTCAAACCGGGCGAGGCCATCTACCCCGCCAATCCGGCCCTCCGCCTCTTCAACATTCAACGCACTGAAAAGTATGGCTCCGGTCACTACCGCTGGGACGGCGAACCGGGGGAGCACCGCCTTCGCCAAAAATCCTTCTCTCTCTCTGATGACCGCCGTACTTTCACTCTCCAGTTCGATCAACTCACCCGATCCCACGTCTTCGATCTTAATCTCACCTTCTCCTCCGGCGTAATCGAAGCCCCTTTCCACCTCTTCACCCGGCCCTCCCATCTTCCAAAGCCCAACCTCGTAAGACTCGCCGCACAAGAGAAAGCAAAGCCCGCGCTCAAACCAGCCGACGCCACTCGCGGCAAACCTCTCTTCACCCGCTTTGCATGTGCCGGCTGTCACTCCCTCGATGGTGCCAAACTCGTCGGCCCAACCCTGCAAAAAATCTCGAGCCTGGCCGATAAAAACTCTCTTCGTCAGTCAATCCTCGAACCCGCTGCTGTCGTCACCCAAGGCTTTGAACCCACCATGCCCTCATTCGCCGGCGTCCTCAACGATCAGCAGCTCATCGACCTCCTCGCCTACCTCCAGACGCTCAAGTAATATCCTTTTTCAGCCTTAAACATTCATCCTTAGAAAGTGGACTCATCCCTCTATTTCAACGCCTTCATCTACCTCGCGGCCGCCACCCTGGCGGCCCCACTCGGTCGACGCCTCGGCATCGGGGCGGTCCTTGGCTACCTCATTGTTGGAGCCATCATCGGTCCGGCCTTCCTTAACCTCACCCGCGGACACTCGGAGGAAGTCCTCCACTTTGCCGAGTTTGGAGTCGTCCTCATGCTCTTCGTCATCGGCCTGGAACTCGACCTCGGAAAACTCTGGCGCATGCGCACCTCCATCTTCGGACTGGGAGGTCTTCAACTCACCCTTTCCACCGCCGCCCTCGCACTCGCAGCCGGATTCCTTGCCGAGGACTGGCGTGAAGCCCTCGCACTGGGTCTCATTCTCGCCCTGTCTTCGACTGCCATCGTGATGCAGACCCTCAAGGAACGTGGGCTCACCGAAACCAGTTCGGGAAAACAAGGCTTCGCCGTCCTCCTCTTCCAGGACATCGCCGTCATCCCCATCCTCGCTTTCCTCCCGACTTTGGCCCATCGGACCATCGAAACTTCCGCTACCGGTCACCACTCCGGGAACCCCGTCACCGAATGGATGAACTCCCTTCCTGCGTTGGGAGAAGGCTTCGTCATCCTTACTGCCATTGCCATCATCATCGTCATTGGCAAATACGCCCTCACCCCATGGCTCCGCTGGGTCGCCAGCCTTAAGGTCCCCGAAGCCCTTAATGCCACCACGCTCACTCTTGTCGTAGGCACCGCCCTCCTCATGAATTCCGTCGGGCTTTCTCCCGCCCTCGGCACCTTCGTAGCCGGCGTCATGCTTGCGAGCAGCCCTTACCGCCATGAACTCGAGGGCAATATCGAACCCTTCAAGTCCCTCCTTCTGGCCGTCTTCTTTCTCGCGGTTGGAGCCAGCATCAACTTCCAGCTGATCGCATCACAACCTCTCACGATCGCAGCCTTCGTTCTCGTCCTCATCGCGGTCAAAGGCCTCGTCCTCTTTCTCCTTTCCAGAATCTTCCGGCTCTCTCTCGACCAAGGTCTCCTCTTCTCGGTCGCCCTCGCCCAAGGAGGTGAATTCGCCTTCGTGCTGGGTGGATTCGCCCTCGGCCAAGGCATTCTCAGCCCCGCCATCACCGCGCAAATGATTGCCGCGGTCGCCCTCTCGATGGCCCTCTCTCCCATCCTCCTCATCTTTCTCCAAAAGGTCATTCTTCCCAGACTCGGCACCACCGAATCTGAAGACCCGCCCGAGCCCGATGTCGAAAACGATCATTCCAAAGTCTGTCTCTTATACACATCTCCGAGC
>CAJXVQ010000790.1 GCA_913060685.1 uncultured Verrucomicrobiales bacterium | reverse complement strand
AGATCAGCCTCGGTCTCGTGGGCTCGGAGATGTGTATAAGAGACAGCCATGCGCCCGACCTTCTTCCGCCATAAAATATCCGTCCCCATACTGAGGACATGGTTCGTCACGACATAACGGTCCGCGATCTTGGCGAACGCACCTTTAACAAATTTAGGGTCCTGTCCGCTCATAAATTACGCTTTAGCCGGGGGCTCGGGAAGAATATCGACGTAAACTCCCGGATCGCTACCCGGAATCTCAACGGCTCCTACCACCTTGGCATAAAATTCCTTCGGCCCCACTCCGCCAATGAAGGCATAAGCATAGCCCGCCTCACGTTGAGCTTCGAGCGCTTTGAAAAGCAGAGCCTTTCCCAAGCCCAACCCACGCGCCGCTTCCGCCACTCCAGTGGGCCCAAAATAGCCCTTCGCCGTCGTCTCGTAACAGGCAAATCCAAGGATTTCCTTATCCTTCGTCGCGATGAAACACGCAATCGGCTGTCGCGAAAATGCCACCTGCACTTCGCTCACCCACTTCGGCGAAAAATGCTCCCGCACAAAGTTCTCTACAAGATGTTTCTCGTAAGCCCCCGGGCGACGCAAAATCACCCCGGACTCCGCCACCCGCTTGTAGAGATCAAGACTTTCCGGCAAGTCATAAAGCCGCACCAACATGTCAATCATCGCGCCGTGAGACTCACACCGTTCCACCTGAATATCCACCCGGAATATCAGGAACTTACTTGAGCGACCCCAGCTTCAAGTCGCCGAGAAATGCGGAGGTCCGCTCGGCGGCATTGTCGAACAAGGTCATATCACTGTTGATGTGCCCGTGCTTACCGCCCTTCTCGAGGACCAACTCACAGGTATTCCCTTCGTCTCGCATCCGTTTACAAAACTCCATGAGGATCGCTTCGGAGGCGACGCCATCCTTGTCCCCATGGAAGACCAAGGTTGGTGGCATCCCGGCGCGGATCTGATGAAGCGGCGAAATCTGTTGCCAGTTCTCACCGATCACCTCGCCTCCGTATCCCTTGGGAGATGTATCGAGCACCGCGAACAGCAACACCAAGGCATCCGGCCGGCAAGACATCGAAAGGTCCTCATCGGCATGATCAAAGGCATCAAACAGAGCAGTCCCCAGGGCCACATGGCCTCCGGCTGAACCACCACCGACGGTGATCTTCTTCGGATCAATTCCGAGTTCCGCGGCATGAGCCCGGATGTAACGCACCGCTGCACGGCCGTCCTTCACGCAGTCGAAAACGGTGGTCTTTCGTCCGCGGTCGACCAGACGATACTCCACGCTGATTCCGACGAAGCCCTTATCCACCAAACTATTCGCATACGGGTAAAAGCGCCGAGGCGTTCCACTCCGCCACCCGCCCCCGTGGATCACGACATAAGCCGGGCGTTGGTCGCTTGGCTTGAATCCCTCGGGATGAAACACGTGCAGGGTCAGTTCACGATCCCCTATCTTTTTATAGGGGATGACCTTGCTCGGCTGCAGTTCCCGCTGCATCGACGAAAAGGACCGCTCCAAGGCGGGCTTCGCAATTGCGGCCTCAAGGGTTTCCGCCACTTGCCTGGCAAGCCGACTGGAACCGCTGGCGGTGAAGTGAACGTTGTCCCGAGCAGGCGAATACTTCTCGAGGTCGGGCAGGATGAGGCTGTGCAGATCATTGATCTGAACCCCGTGCTTTTTCATCACTCTGGCCGCAGCAGCCAAGTAGGTTTTCTCAACCTCGGCGGTGATCGTCAACTCCGTTCCGAAGCGCTTGCTCATGGACACTTCAGGTCCCGGGCATACCGGTGTGGTGGTCGCCCAGACCAGTTTGGCTCCGGTCTTCTTCATCCGGGTCACCAAGGCCTCCAATCGCTTCGCGTAGGCACCCGGACTACGATCCTCCTTGGCATACTCCCAGCCATACATGTCCCAGAGGCCCCAGTTAAAATGAATGACATCCCACTTCCCATCACCCAACCAAGCCTCGATCTTCTTCAGGCCGGTTCCGGTATATTGAGCGTTCCCCTCGTTCTTTACGACCTCGGCCTTGCCATTGAGCAACCGCTTCACTTCCTTCTGATAGCCTCCGGAGATCGAGTCTCCGATGAGCAAGACTCTGGGAAGAGCATCCTGCGGTGAGACCTCTCCGGCCGCCGGAAGAACGGCCACAGTCAAGACGCCAAGCAATAGGTGGCAGAATTTTTTTAAGAGACGGTTCATGGATCAATCAGCGGTTCACTTTTTCTTCTTGCCCGGTCTGGGATCTGTCTCTTATACA
Organism: uncultured Verrucomicrobiales bacterium; assembly: GCA_913060685.1. Taxonomy (GTDB): domain Bacteria; phylum Verrucomicrobiota; class Verrucomicrobiia; order Verrucomicrobiales; family Akkermansiaceae; genus SW10. The sequence goes on along the minus strand of CAJXVQ010000790.1, from coordinate 33 downwards.
CATCTCCGAGCCCACGAGACCGAGGCTGATCTC
>CAJXVQ010000789.1 GCA_913060685.1 uncultured Verrucomicrobiales bacterium | reverse complement strand
TGTCTGAAGGACAAGGTCATAAGGGCAGGCTTATGAGGTTCGCCTTCAGCGGACAACTGGCACCAGCCCAACTCCCAGCGCGATGCGCTGGGCTAATATGAAGAAGACCTTCGACCAAAAAATCTCCTCAACCGGGTGTCATTCTCACTACACAGGCTTCCGGATATGCATCCAGGCATGGACGTGCGGCTTCCCACGGAAGTAGCACACCATGTTCGGCCCTTCCAACTGCCAAACATCCCAAATCTCATCCTTCCCAATGTTCTCCTCCTTGTAGAAAGCCATGTGAAGATTGTCCAGGCCCCCGGCTTCCACCAACTTGAGTGCTTCCTTGGAATCCTTCTCGCGGAATGGTGCCAGGAGATCCGCCAGCACCTTGTTCACCAGCCCTTTTTGATCGCCGCTCATATCGCCCACGCAAATGCCATCGAGCCCCACCTTCTTCCCTGTCAATTCAATCGTCTTATTTCCCTTTTCTCCCCGGCTCTTGCCGCAAAGCGCCGCCTCGCGCTGCCTGCCGTCAAGCATTTGATAAACCTCGTTTGCCCGAACCGCCTGATACCAATAGGCATTTCCCTTGTGATCGGGCTTCTCATTAAAGCTATCCGCCGCATGCCCGTAAAAAAGCGGACCACCAAAGGCAACCCCTTCCACCGAGTCACCATCACAACGCCGCGTGCAATGACGCCCCGTCAGGACAAACTCAAACTTCCCGGTTCCCGGCTTCCCAAAAATCGCGACCGATGAACCTCCCTCGAAGCCATCAAGTCCACTGTCCCACTCCACCTGATCGTAAACCTTCTCGGCATACTCCTCACTATGCAGCCCCAAAAAGATCTCCTTGATCATGGCCTGCTGGTCCTTCGTGTAATCCTTCACCAACGTCTTCGTGATCAGCCAATTATTATCCACCTTCAGCCGCAGCTTGTGATCAAAGGGAAAGCAAATCGCGGCCTTCTTCTCCTCGCTCAATGAATCATAAAAGGTCTTCACCAAAGTCTCAGCCTCCGGCTTCTTTTTCTCCTTCTCAGCCCCGATGATAGGCAGAGCCCCAAATCCCATCCCCGCCGCAATACCGGTGGACTGGCGGAGAAATGAACGACGATCGAGCGAGAGTGGATTATTTTCTGGTTTCATGGATTCAGTAATTTTCAATTCATAGCCTAGCAAGCTCGCCTCACCATTCCACCTTTTTCCATTCCGGCATCCCAAAACCAAGAACTCAACGGCTCTCCATTCGATTTCAGGTGTTCAATATTCACTTCATTTATCACGTCAACCAAATCTCTCCCTCCGCAATCTTCCGAAAATCCGAAAGACTGATTTGAGAAACTGCCGGGACACTTTGAAAAATCAAGCGACCAAGACAGGCCGCAACCCTGCGACAGCAAAGCGCTATTTTTGAGGTTCGGAAGTGAGCATTTCGTAAAAGGTCGCTGGCGCTCGACGTTCCACATTTTGATGAGCCACATTTGCCAGGCGCAGAAGAAGATGTTCGTCCCAGTGACGTCCTATCGCCTGCATTCCGATGGGGAGCCCCGTTTCAGTGTATCCAGCCGGAAACGAAATTGCCGGGAGTCCGCAAAGGTTTCCGCAGACGACAAATCGCATGACTTCCGTGAGCATGCTCATATCCGATTCTCCATGGCTCGTCGTTCGGGGATCCAGATAGGGCGCCACGCAACCAGTGGTTGGTGTGATCACCGCATCCACCTCTGAAAACACACGGTCCCATTCACGCATTGACTCAGTGCGACACTGCTGGGCTTGCACATAGTCGCGGCTCCTGAATGCGCGCCCCAATGCGAGATTGATCCGGGTGGCGTATCCAAAGTCCGTCCGATGCGTTGCATAATAGGGCTCCATGGCAGTCGCCATTTCGGTCAGGATCGTGATGGCATGCGCCACCCGGGTTTCCTCGAGCCCGGCGATGGAGACCTCTTTGACGACTGCCCCTGCGTCCTTCAAAACTTGCAGCGTTTCTTTGCAACGCTGGACGATCTCCGGGGCCGCGTCGTCAAACCACTCAGGGTAGATCCCCAGCGTGACACCGTTAAGATCAAGGTTATGAAAATCCTGCAAGTGAACGGGAGGCTGCCCGAGCGACATGGGATCTTTCGGATCCGGCCCTGAAGATAGCGCGTAGCCGATAGCGGTATCCAGCGCCGTTGCGCCAATCGGCCCAACGTGGGCCACGCTCCAGCACAGGGGCGCGGCACCGAACTCGCTCACCCGTCCAAAAGTGGGCTTCAGGCCAACGACTCCACCTGTCTCTTATACACATCTGACGCTGCCGACGATC
>CAJXVQ010000788.1 GCA_913060685.1 uncultured Verrucomicrobiales bacterium | reverse complement strand
AGATCAGCCTCGGTCTCGTGGGCTCGGAGATGTGTATAAGAGACAGGTATTCCATCGGCAACACGACTGTCATTGAGACCGATGACGGGCTGATTGTCTATGATACCGGAGATAACAAGGAAGAGGGTGAACACATTCGCGATGCCATCAAAAAGATCAGCAAAAAGCCGGTCAAGGTCATCATCTACAGCCACTCGCATTACGCCTTCGGGGCCGGCGCCCTCGTGGACAATCCCGAAGATGTGCTGGTCATAGGCCACCCGAAGCTCAATGAGACGGTTGAGAACAGTTTGAAGGGAGGAGGTTCTCCATCGGCAATTCCGGAGGTTGGACCGATCATGACCTCTCGCGTACTGGTCCAGTTCAATAACTTCATGCCGGAGGAAGGGCCCGATGCTGCCATTACCGGCAAGCTGGAAGTGGGCAAGCCGATTGCCTTCCTTCCCGCCACGAAGACGGTAGAAGATGGCGAGGAGCTGGATGTTCTCGGGTTGAAGATGCAGTTCTTTACGGAGCACACCTCCGACGACTTCAACCTGACGCTCTGGATTCCGGAGAAGGGTATCGTGCTGAACAACTTCTTCTGGCCCGGCACTCCCAACATCTACACCCTGCGGGGCGGCACTTATCGTGATCCACTGGTCTGGCGCGACGGGCTCAAGGTGATCAGGGACCTGCAACCAGAGATCCTGCTGAACACCCACGCGCGGGCCATCGTCGGCAAGGACGAAGTCACGAGGCGCTTGACGGGCTACATGGACCAGATCTCACTGACCTACGATCAGACCCTGCGTGGCATCCTCGGGGGACTCTCACTGGGCGACCTAAGAAACGCAGTCTATATCCCGCCGCACCTGGCGGAGATTCCTGAAAACGCCCAATCCTATGGCGAAACAGTGCACTTCCCCGAGGCCATCTACCAGTACGTCATCGGGTGGTTCGACGGCGACGTGACGACGCTCTTCCCTGTGGCCCCGAAAGAGGAGGCCATGCGACTCGTCGAGCTCATGGGCGGCAAAGTCAAGGTTGCCGCCGCCGCCCGGCAGGCACTCAATGCGAAGGAATTCGCCTGGGGCGCGCAACTCATCCAATACGTCTACCTCCTCAACCCGAAGGACAAGGAGGTGCGGCAACTCAAGGCGGACCTGCTGCGCCAGATGGCCTACCGGAGCACTGGCTCCATCGCCCGGGCATTTCTCATAAGCGAGGCCCTGACGCTGGAGGGCAAGGTGACCATTCCCCGCCTTATTCCACCCTCTCCTGAAATCATCGCCCAGTCGCCGGATACTTTTGTGGATTACTTCCGCGTGCGCATCGATCCGAGAAAGGCACAGGATACCGACAAGGTTCTGCAATTCGAGTTCACGGACAAGGGGAACCAAGCCGTGGCGCTGCATGTGCGGCGCGGCGTGGTCGAATTTATTCCCGTCCCGGCCGATTACTTCCGTGAGGCGGACTACGAACTCAAACTCGACTCGGAGTCGTGGGCGGCTCTCTACCTGAGCTCCACCGAGTTGGGCAAGGCGATCGCTGATGGGAAGGTCAAACTGGCCAAGGGAACCCCGGAAGAGGTCGCTGCCGTGTTCGAGCTCTTCGACAAGTTCGTCCCGGCGAAAAACTACAAGATCCCGCCGCTCGAGGAATAGCTATCACGCATAGCCGAGGCAGAAAGCCGAGTGAGCATGGGCACCCAAGCGGTTGCCGCGGACGGCGTTGCACCCGAACGTTAGATGTCAGATAATTAAAATGAGAGAAGATAGAGCAATGGTTATATTTCAAAAAACGTGGATTTCACTAGGATTCTTTGTAGCGGTTGCCATCTCTGCTGCCGCCCAAGGTCAGATTGAAACTCCACCCAAAAGGCAAGCGTTTACCTTTCCAGCCGAAATGCAAGCACTCACCAAGGGGCTTGCTGATGTCGGCATCGACATCATCTACGGTCCGAACTCCGTCCCGGCTCCCGAAGGGATCAGCGAGGAAGCCAAGAAAGCTTGGGTGAACCTACCCCAGTTGCCATTGCCAGTCGAAGGTCCTATAAAACTGGCTGCAATTCGCGCGCTGTCTACCTTGGGTGAAGATGCAGTATTCGATAAATTCAAAACGGCATTCTCAATGGAAGACAGAGAAATAAATGGAATAACAACGCTGTGGATCACGCCGCCGGAATTGAAGCACAAAAACAAGGTGATGATCTTTGTCCACGGTGGTGCTTGGGTTGTGAATTCGCGTAAGACACAGCTACCGCTTCAGATGGCTGTGGCATCGAGCCTTGGTGTTAAAGTTGTCTCCTGTCTCTTATACACATCTCCGAGCCCACGAGACCGAGGCTGATCTCGT
>CAJXVQ010000787.1 GCA_913060685.1 uncultured Verrucomicrobiales bacterium | reverse complement strand
CGAGATCAGCCTCGGTCTCGTGGGCTCGGAGATGTGTATAAGAGACAGGTCGGAAGACTGCCCGAAGATGTCATTTTCGACTGTTTTTAGGATCTCGTAGACGTCCTTGTCAGCCTGCTCTTTATAATAATCCGAGCTGCAACCCTCCAGAAGGAGAATTGCGAGACAACCGCCAATGAGAGGAGCGAAAGTGGGCATTAGTGGGAGTGATCGGATGAGGCTCAGTTCCTTTGTGGGAGACGAGTGGGTAGAGGGTAAACGTGTCGGAGATCTCGATTTGTCACCGAAATGATGAAAAACGCCCGCTGCGAATGGCAACGGGCGCTTTGAAGAGGTTGGAGCGGTCAGACTGACCGCTGTTTGGCCTAAACGCCTCAGCAGCTGGTGGCCGGGGACTTTTCCCCGGCGTTGTCCAGGATCTGGTTCAGAACGTAGGGGAGAATGCCGCCGCTGAGGTAGTAGTCGAGTTCCGCAGGGGTGTCCAAGCGGACGATGACGGGGAGGCTGAGGCCGCAGCTTGTGGTGAGGGTGGCTTCCTGCATGGGCTTGAGCTCACCGGCGAGGCCGGTGATACTGAAGGTGCAGGAGTGCATGTCCCTGATCTTGTCGTAGTCGGCCGCGTCCTTGAAGTTGAGTGGAAGGACTCCCATTCCGATGAGGTTGCTGCGGTGAATGCGCTCGAAGCTCTTGGTGATGACGGCCTGGACTCCGAGGAGGGCGGTGCCTTTGGCGGCCCAGTCACGAGACGATCCCATACCGTAGTCTTCGCCACCGATGACGATGAGCTTGCGACCGCTCTGCTTGTAAGCGATGGCGGCGTCGTAGATGAAGGTGGGCTTGGCGTTTTCGGCAGCGACGATTTCTTGATCCGGTATGGGGACGGGGGCGTCGCCGAAGTATTGGGTGTAGCCGCCTTCGATTCCGGGAGTCATGAGGTTCTTGATGCGGACGTTCCCGAAGGTTCCGCGGGTCATGACGCGGTCGTTGCCGCGGCGTGACCCGAATGAGTTGAACTTTGGTTTTTCGACCCCGTTCTCGAGGAGGTATTTTCCGGCCGGGCTGGTCGGAGTGATCGCTCCGGCGGGGGAAATATGGTCGGTGGTGACAGAGTCTCCGAAGATGCCGAGCGGGCGGGCGTCGATGATGTCCTTGCCTTCGGTCTCCGGGGTGCGGGAGAAGTTCTCGAAGAAGGGTGGGAGCTGGACGTAGGTGGAGTCGTCATTCCAAGCGTAGGTGTCTCCGGTGGAGGATTCAACGTCGACCCATTTTTGGCTGGCGGTATCGAGGTTGCTATAAAGCGTGTTGAAGACTTCCGGTTTGAGGGCCGAGCCGATGACGGCCTGAAGTTCTTCGGTGGAGGGCCAGAGGTCTTTGAGGCAGACGTCGTTGCCATTCTTGTCCTGACCGAGTGGATCGTTGGTGAGGTCGAGGTCGACGCGGCCGGCGATGGCGTAGGCGACGACGAGTGGCGGTGACATGAGGAAGTTGGCGCGAATGGAGCCGTGAATACGGGCCTCAAAGTTCCGGTTTCCGGAGAGGACAGAGGCACAGACGAGGTCCTTTGACTTCAGGGCGGCTTCGAGCTCGGGGTTGAGGGGGCCGGAGTTTCCGATGCAGGTCGTACATCCGTATCCGACGGTTTCGAATCCGAGTTGGTCGAGTTCCTTTTGGAGGTCGGTCGCTTCGAGGTAGTCGGTGACAACGCGGGAGCCCGGTCCGAGGGATGTCTTGACGTATGGGGCGACGGTGAGGCCGAGTTCGTTGGCTTTCTTGGCGACTAATCCGGCAGCGAGCATGACGCTCGGATTACTGGTGTTGGTGCAGGAGGTGATGGCGGCAATGAGGACGGAACCGTGTTGGAGGTCGATCTTTTGACCGGCAGTCTCAGTGACGACATCGGTGTCGGGGTTGCCATCGGAGTTGAGGAGTTGGGCTCCCTCGGGGCTGAAGCCGGCGGGGGTGGTGAGGTCGAAGGCGGCGATGTCGTTACGGGTGGAGGCGTCACGGCCAAAGCCACCTTCGGCAACGGAGGCGGTGAAGAGGTCGTTGAACTTGGCGCCGAGGGCGGGGACGTCGATGCGGTCCTGGGGACGCTTTGGTCCGGAGACGGCGGGGACGACGGTGGCGAGATCGAGCGAGAGGTCATCGGTATAGTCAATGTCGCCTTTTTGTGGGATGCCCCACATTTCCTGGGCTTTGAAATAATTCTCGACGGTGCCGCAGAGTTCCTCGGAACGGCCGGTGCCGCGGAGGTAGTTGATGGTTTCACCATCGATGGGGAAGAAGCCCATGGTGGCACCGTATTCGGGGGCCATGTTGGCGATGGTGGCGCGGTCGGGGAGGCTGAGGGCTGTC
>CAJXVQ010000786.1 GCA_913060685.1 uncultured Verrucomicrobiales bacterium | reverse complement strand
ACAGCGGTATACTCTGCGACCCTGCGCCAAGGCGACACCGGGAAACCGCCCGCGAGCGACGAGCCAAAATGATTCTAAAGGCCTCGCTTTTCCTGTCAGCAGCTCTCAATCAAAAATCCCAGCTTGCCCGAAAGTCGCGTGTCAGCGGTGTTTCCAAAAGCGTGGCGCGCACCATCTCGATCGGCACCGGTCCCAGTCTCAAGACCGCATCATGGAACTCACGCGGCGACATTGTTCCCTCCCCGACGGTCTTCTTGTAGAGCGCCCGCAATTGCAAGCCGCCGATCATGTAGCCACACTGGTAGAGTGGTGAGTAGGAGTCTCCGATGTAGCGCCGGACTTCGCTCCGCGCCCCGGATTCCTCCAACCCGATCTCGTCCACGAGGAAGGCCACCATCTCTTCCGGCGTCATCTCGCCGAGGTGAAATTTCAGCGAAACAATAATCCGCGCGCAGCGATGCGAGCGCCAGAAGAGCATCCCGATGCGTTCCTCCGGAGTGCGCGGGTAATTGAGATCATACAGCAGCATCTCCCAGTGCAGCGCCCAACCCTCGACGTAGAACGGTGTGCTGAACATCTTGCGATGGGTTGAGTAGCGCGCCGCCATGAACTTTTGCAAGTGGTGTCCCGGGATCAGCTCGTGGGGAATCACCGCCCGCGTGAAGTGCCGGTTGTTACCGCGCAAGCTCATCAACTTCTTCTCCACGCTCATCTCATCCGTCGGATAGGCAATCCCGATGGCCTGCCCGAAATAGACCGCATACGGCAAGGTTTCCTGCTGCTTTTTCCCCAACATCTTCAGATACCAGGTCTCAGCGCAAAGCTCCGGCACCGTCACCAGATCCTTCTCCTCGAGAAATTGAATGGCATCCTTTGCGATCTCAGCCGCCAAATCATCCTGCTCCCCCGGAGGCACGAAGTCCTCTTTCACCTTCTCCAGGGCCTTGGACCAGTCATTGCCAAAGCCCATCTCGGCTGCCGCCTTTTCCATCTCGGCACGGCACCAGGCAAACTCCCGCTCGCCGATCGCGAGTAACTCCACCGGCGAGTATGATAACATCTCCACCGCCAGATCATCGGCCAGCGCCGCCGCCCCAATCGGATCCCCGATCAGCGGTGCCTCCCCACCCTTCTTGCCGCCCGTCACCAATTCGCCCAACTTCTTCCGGTAGGCCCCGAGCTCCTCCTTCAACTCCCCATACGGCTGCTTCACCCACCAGGAAAATTGCGGATCAAAGCCAGCATAGAAACCATACCAACCATCCAACTGCCGCTGCAATTCCCCCACCACCTTCTGCGCCCGCAGTGCCAACACCGCCGTCGTCGCCAACTTTCCTTCGCTGGCTTTCAACGCGATCCTGCCCTCGAGCGTCGATACCGCTTTCTGGATTTGTGCCAACTTCTCCGCAGTCGGGCGCCCCTCCATTGGGCCGCGCTGACGGTATCCTTCATACAGCTCCAGCACGCCATTTTTGAAGCCCACCAACTCCTCAATCTCGGCAAGCTTTCGCTGATCCGTTGCCAACGATTTCTTTCGGTATTCCAAGCGATGCCGCATCAAGAGATAATCGACCCGCGCCGCCTGCGACAGATCATCGAACGCGATCCTCTCCAGGGAGGCCGTCGACTCGTCATAGAATTTCTCCAAGCGCTCCACGTGTGACTGCGAGAGAACCCGGTCACCGTAAAAGCGCGCCAGCTCATTGCGATCAGTCTCATAGCGCTCGATCAACTCAGCGACCGAATCAAAGCGTTCGACTTCAACCTCAGCCTCCCCCTCCTGTGCTTTCCCTAAAATCGTCCAGGACAAAGCGCCCGCCAAACCAAGCACCGCAGCGAAGAGAGGTGAAAATCGTTTCATAGTCTCCAAGACTCCCCCGAACAACCCCATCTGTCGACCCCGGGCTCATAGAAAAACCAAGGAGTTCGGTGTCCTAAATGGACAAAAGTCCAAAGCCCGGGATTCTATCCCCGGGCATCTTTTCTAGACCTGTGGCGGGAGAGTTTCAAAGAGAGCAATCCCTTTGAAAAGATCAACATGATCGATGGAAATTTCACTCTGCGGCTCAGCGTGTAATAGCTCGTCATAGACTTGTGCAAACTGTTCCAGGACATGAGGAGGAATGCCGGTCAATCCGCGCACAACCATGCTCCATGTGAGCAACAAACGCACCTCGTCTTCCACTGCACAGACCAACTTGATGACAGTGTGACGGCTGTCAGCCTCGATCTTCTCATAGAGTTCACGCACCGCGTCTTCACGCCCCTCTAGAATCTGAAGAATACGGTCCTCGTTGACGATCAAGAGACCTGTCTCTTATACACATCTCCGAGCCCACGAGACCGAGGCTGATCTCG
>CAJXVQ010000785.1 GCA_913060685.1 uncultured Verrucomicrobiales bacterium | reverse complement strand
TAGATCGTCGGCAGCGTCAGATGTGTATAAGAGACAGCTCTTGGGGGGAGGATATTTGGGGTTCCAGAAATGGTCGGAACGGCAAATAGCTGCAGAGATCAGTTCGAGCGCGTTACGCGGAGTTGAAGAGCGGTTTGAGATTGCCTTGGAAAAAAGACGTTGGGTGGAGGCCGAAGAGTTGATTGAACTTCTCAAGATCAAGGGCGCTGGTGAGGAGATGATTTCCAATGCTTTTTCCAAAATCGAGGATGGCAGAGTCGAGGAGCGGGAGCAGCAGATCGCCTTTTTGATTTCCAATGTGCTGTCGTCGCTGGAAGCGGGGCAGCTGAGCGATGCGGAAAGTTATTGCGCCCAAGTGGAGATTCTCCAGCCGGATCACCCCCGCTTGGCTGAGTTTCGGACGGCCATTGATGAAAGTAAACTGGAGGTGCGAAGCCGTCTCATGATGAGCGCGATTCAAACAGCACTGGATGACGATGATTTGCGGGCCGCCCAAAATCAGTTGGAGTCATTGGTAAAAGCCAATCCCGGTCATTCTCAAATTCCGTTGATTCGAGCGAACTTAAAAACGGCAGAGGCAGAAATGCAGGTGCGCCGGGAAAAGGCCGCAAAGTTGGTGGCGCAGGCACGCGAACTGGATGAGGGAACCTATTCATCCGAGGCCATCACTTTTCTGGAAGAGGCCGTTCGACTTGATCCTTCGGAGGAGAATCGCGAGCTCTACAAGCGCATGTCTTCGTATGGCAAGATGGTGAAAGTCCCCGCCGATCATGCCACGATTACGGCAGCCTTGAAGGCGGCTAAAGTCAATGATCGCGTTTTTGTCTCGAAGGGGGTTTATCACGAAGCGCTTGTGGTTCCCAACGGGGTCGAACTCGTCGGGGAGAGTCGCGGTGATACCATCATCGAGTGTCCGGCTGATATCGGAGCAGTGATCACGGTCTTGAGTGATGCGCGTGGAGTGAGGGTTGCCTCGTTGACTTTGCGCCATTCAGGACTGGTGAATGATGAGGAGCGTTTTCCCATCGTGGCGATTGACGGCGGAAAAATGGAGGGAGAAGATCTTGCGGTTGTCCGGGCGAGCGGGCACGGGATTGCAGTCTTGAACGGTGGCAGTGCCAAGTTCTCGGTGAGTAAGATTTCGGACTCCGGATGGGATGGCGTATCAATCACCGGAGAGGGTTCATTCGTCGAACTCTCGGAAGTCACTTGTGAAGGGAATCTCCATCACGGAGTTGATTTCTGGGACGGAGCGAGCGGGGTCATTGCCAGGTCTTTTTTGACCGGGAATGGCAGAAACGGAGTCTTTGCGATTGAGTCTCTGCAACCGATTGAGATCGAGGCGACGAGGAGTGAGAAAAACCGCGAGGTGGGATTCTTTTTCTCGGATGTGTCGGGCGTGACAATGACGGACTGTGATGCCGTGGGAAATTTCCTGGGAGGCATGCTGTTCGCAAAAGAGAGCAAGGGGATCAAGCTCAAGGGGAACCGGGTCAATAAGAACGGCGAGGCAGGGGTGATCTTCGAGAGTGGCGTTGAGGTTCTTAGCGAAGAAGAAAATTTGGTCGAAGAAAACAAAGGGAAACAGATCTGGAGAGATGCCGTTTTCCCCGAACTTTCTGGAGAAGATACAGTATCACCGCCACCGCCGCCTCCACCTGCGAAGGAGGAGTAGTGCGGCAGCGGAGCCTTCAAGAAAGCAGACCTAGAAGGGACGCAAAATAGCAAGGTAGCCAGCCAGGCTGCCGAGGACGATAACGGCGGTCATGGCGATCTTGGTCGGAATCAGTCTGCGCTTGAAGACGACCAGAGCTGCACCCAGCAGGAAGAAGATGACGATCTTGGCAATCAACCAGCCGGGGAAGCCGAGATTGCCCACTCCCTGCATTCCGAAGCCGGTGACGAAGAGAATGAGAAGGGCGAGACCGTGAAGAGCAGAGAAACCTCTCAAGGTGGCGGGCTTCCGGTGGTTGGCTGCCATCAAGCCGCCGAGGGATGCGAAAAGGCACATGATTCCGGCCAAGTGAACGATTTTAAAAACGAGATAGGTCATGAGTCGTGGATGGGAGTGATGTTACGCTGAGGCTTGCTCATTGAGATGAGGAATGGCTGAGAGGAGTTTGCGGGTGTAGTCATCCTTGGGGTTCATGAAGACTTCGTTTGCTTCCCCGTATTCTACGATTTTTCCCGAATACATCACGGCGATGTTATCGGCAATGTATCGGACCACCGAGAGGTCATGTGAGATGAAAATCATGGTGAGTCCAAGCTTGTCACGGAGATCAAGAAGGAGGTTGAGAATCTGGGACTGGATCTGTCTCTTATACACATCTGACGCTGCCGACGATCTACTCTGTGTA
>CAJXVQ010000784.1 GCA_913060685.1 uncultured Verrucomicrobiales bacterium | reverse complement strand
TACACAGAGTAGATCGTCGGCAGCGTCAGATGTGTATAAGAGACAGATCCACGAGAGTGCCCCTGATCATCTATGATCCCCGCTGTGAGAATGCCGGGAAGAAAATTCGCTGCAAGCAGCTGACCGGGAACATCGATTTTGCGGCTACGATTTTGGAGCTGGCCGGGAAGGACCCTCTCGAGGAGATGGATGGACAGAGTCTGTTGCCCTTGCTTGTGGAGCCGGAGAAAGGCGGGCATGACACTCTCGCCCTCATGAATACTTTCCCGCCTGCTCCCACCACTTGCATGAGTATTGTTTCCGGGCCTTATAAATACACCTACTGGTGGTTTGAGAATAAGGAGATGAAGCCGACGGAAGAACTCTTTGATCTTGCGAAGGATCCTTTGGAATTAACGAACCTTGCGACGATGGCCGGACAAGATGAACCGCTCAAGGAGATGCGGAAGAAGTACGATAAACAATTGAGTCACTGGAAAGAAGAAGGTGTGAAGCGCAATGGCTACCAGAAATACATCACCCTTTTTGACCGTCACCTCCCATTGGCGGAGAAAGTGAAGCTGCAAAAGGTGAAGAAGAAAAAGAGAAAGTAAGGGTCTAGCTTCCAGGCCCGGATTGAGCTTCGAGATTTCGCGTGCGTTTGATGGCGTAGATGAGTGGCGGGATGCAGAGAGCTCCAAAGGAACAGTCGATCAGGCGCCACCAGATTGGGATTTCACGAATGGCACCGCAAATGAGGGCGAGAGGGAAGATGAGGACGGATGACCAGATGCCGACGTGGAGCACGCCTTCGTAGCGGACGGGGTCGCGGTAGGGGAGGATGAAGAAAAGCATGATCATGAGGTGCGCGAAGGCGAGCCAATCGGTGCCGTAGCCGATGAAGGGATAGTTGGCGTAGGTGACATCGAGTCCCTCACGGACCTTAAGAATCCAGTGAGTGAAGCCTTCATAGTGAGCCGGGTTAAGGTTGCTGCTTCCGCCTGCCAAGATGGAGGAGATGAAGTTCAGTTCGTGCAGGAGGGGGAAGGCTGTGACCCCGCTAAGAAAGAGCCCGAAAATCACGATGATCAGCGCGATTCGAATTTTTTTGACCTCAGTCATTTTGGCGATAATAGATGAAAGGTGGTGTTGGTCAATGCGGGGGCGATTCAAGGATCGTGCGGATCTGAGGAGATTTTTGGTCGGTTGATGTTTTTTAATAGGGCAAATTTCTTGAGATCAGGCAAACTAGGTTCAGCCAATATGAAACACGCTGATCAGCCATATTCTTTTCCCTCCACGCGTTGGAGTGTGGTTGGGAAGACGAAGGAGGAGCCTGAGAGATATCAGGCTTTGGAGGATCTTTGTGCGGCGTATTGGTATCCAATTTACGGCTTTATTCGGAGAGTTGGGTATTCTCCGAGCGATGCGGAGGACTCAACCCAGGCGTTTTTTGCAAGGATTCTGGCGGGAGAGCTTTTTGGGAGAGCCGATCAAAGCAGGGGGAAATTGCGTTCATTTCTGTTGATAGTTTTGAAGCGTTTTTTGGCAGACGAGAAGGAGAAGGTAAGAGCGCAGAAGCGAGGAGGGCGGGAGCAGGTCATTTCGATTGATCTGGTGATGGCGGAGGATCAATTTTCAAAGGAGCCGGTTAGTGGGTCCACTCCTGAGTCGCTGTTCGAACGACGATGGGCTTTGACGGTTTTGGAGAATGTTCTCTTGCAATTGAGACGGGAATATGGGGAATCCGACCGGGAGGAATTTTTTAGAACCTTGGAGCCATTTTTGGCGGCGCCACCGACTCCAGATGACTATCGCAAGGCCGCAGAGCGGCTGGGGATGAAAGAGGCAACGCTGCGGGTGGCGGTGTTTCGCTTGCGGAGGCGTTATGGTGAAGTGCTTCGGCAACAGATCTCTGATACGCTTCATTCCCCGGCAGATTTGGCGGAGGAGTTGGATCATCTCATGACTTCTCTTTCCTCGTAACAAACGAGGAGAGATCCCCAAGTATTAGAAAATGGAGTCCTGCCCAAATTGTTCTTTGCCTCTTCCCGAGGATGCTCCGGGAGGGATCTGTCCTCGCTGTTTACTTTCCGAGGGGAGTTTGTTGGCGGCCTCTTCTCATTATCGAGCCGGCAAATTTTTACCTCCTGAGCCGGATGATCTTAACCTTCTTTTTTCCGAGTTTGAAATTGAGGCAATGATCGGAAGAGGGGGAATGGGTGCGGTGTATCGGGCGCGGGATCTGGAAAGTGATCGAGTCCTTGCTTTAAAAGTTCTCCCGCCGGAGATCGCCGCCGATCCTGAGTTCCTGGAGCGATTTTATGCCGAGATTGAGACTCTCAGTCCTGTCTCTTATACACATCTGACGCTGCCGACGATCTACTCTGTGTA
>CAJXVQ010000783.1 GCA_913060685.1 uncultured Verrucomicrobiales bacterium | reverse complement strand
CGAGATCAGCCTCGGTCTCGTGGGCTCGGAGATGTGTATAAGAGACAGATGAAGTTCCCATCGCTTTCCCGGCCGTCTTCGATCGATCATCTGCCAAGCCCGAACGCAGCCGCCTCGAACTCGCGAAATGGATCACTTCGCCCGAGCATCCAACCACCGCCCGGGTTTGGGCCAATCGCCTTTGGCAATATTGCTTTGGTCGAGGCTTGGTGGAGACTTCCAATGACTTCGGAGCTCTCGGCACCGGGATTACCAATCAAGCTCTTCTCGATTGGCTGGCCGGAGAGTTGGTGCAGTCGGGTTGGAACACCAAGCATGTCCTCCGCCTCATCCTGAATAGCTCCACCTACCAGCTCTCGTCCGATGGGATGAATGACAAGGACTCTACGAATCGCTTGCACTGGAAGCACAGCCCGCGTCGTCTCACAGCCGAGGAGATTTGGGATAGCTATCTCGTTCTGACCCAGCAGATGAAATTTGAAATAGGTGGGCCGCCGGTGCGACCCAAGATGCCCGATGCGGTTCTGCAAACATCATCGACCCCTGGACGGGTCTGGCAACCTTCGCCGGGCGATAGTGCCAATCGTCGCGCGGTTTACATCCACGTGAAGCGGTCGATCAAACTTCCCTTGCTGGCCAACTTTGATTCACCGGAACGCGACTTTTCCTGCCCCTCGCGCTTTGCCACCATTGTGCCAACCCAAGCCTTAACGATGCTCAACAGCGAGCGCATGGCCGAGTTCTCCGATCGCTTCGCAGCACGTCTCAACGGAACGCTGGAAGAAAAAATTGCGGAAGCGTTCAAGCTTGCCACCAGTCGGAAAATTTCCGACGGCGAGCTCCATGAACTCATGGGACTCGCCAAGGATCTTAATGAAAAGCACGGAGTCGCTGATGACCAAGTCATGCCCCGGCTGTGTCTTCTCATACTCAATCTCAACGAAACCCTCTACCTCGACTAATCATGAAAGACTTTTGTGGAAATACCAATCGCCGCGAGTTCATCTCCACTGTCGGAGGTGGCTTTACCTCGCTCGCCCTCACTGGCATGATGGCCAAAGGGGACAAGATGGAAGTGAATCATGCCCCCAAGGCAAAGAGCGTGATCTTCCTCTTCATGTATGGCGGTCCCTCGCACATTGACACCTTCGACTACAAGCCGGGGATGAAGGGGATGGACGGCAAGACGATCAAGGTGAAGACCTTTGGTCGCGGTGGTAAGAAGAACGAAGGCCGCATTGTCGAACCCAAGTGGAACTTCAAGCAATACGGGCAGTGCGGAAAGTGGGTCTCCGACCTCTTTCCGAATCTCGCCGAATGTGTGGATGATATCGCGTTCATGCACTCCCTGACGGCCGAGTCGCCCATTCATGGTTCGGCGATGCTCAAGATGAATTCCGGTTCGCTGATCAGTGGTAAGCCTTCTCTCGGAAGCTGGGTCAACTACGGCCTCGGTAATGTGAACGAAAATCTCCCGGGATATGTCGTCATGCTCGATAAGACCGGTGGACCGATTTCCGGCGCCAAAAACTGGTCCTCCGGATACATGCCTGCCAACTATCAAGGCACCGTTTTACGTTCCAAAGGCGATCCTATTCTGGATCTCAAGCATGCACGCGGGATGGGCCAGGAGGAACAATATCGTATCATCGAATCGCTCAATCAACTCAACGCCGGTCATCTTTCCCAGCGTCATGGCAATTCCAATTTGCAGGCGCGGATCGATAGTTACGAACTCGCTTACAAGATGCAGTCGACCGCCCCCGAGGCCATCAATCTTGATGAGGAAAGTGAAGCGACCAAGAAGCTCTACGGTCTCGATCAAGAGCGTACCGCTGATTTTGGAAAGAAGTGTCTCCTGGCGCGACGTCTCGTTGAAAGGGGGACGCCCTTCATTCAGCTTTACTCGGGTGGCGCGCACAATGATGACAACTGGGACGCCCACGGCGACCTCGAGAATAATCATAACAAGCACGCCGGAAATACCGACAAGCCCATCGCAGGCCTCTTGAAGGATCTCAAGCAGCGTGGCCTCCTTGACGAGACCCTCGTGGTTTGGGGAGGTGAATTTGGACGTCAGCCGACGGCTGAATATGCCAAGGGAACCGGACGCGACCACAACTCGGCGGGCTTCACGATGTGGATGGCCGGAGGCGGAATCAAAGGCGGGGTTAGTGTCGGCGAAACCGATGAACTCGGCTCGGCCGCGGTCGAAAAACCTCTCGAAGTGAAGCACCTTCACGCCACCATTCTTCATCAACTCGGCTTCGATCCGAATGAGCTCTTCTTCCACAACGCGGGACTCAATGAGAAATTGGTCGGCGTGGAAGGAGCTGATCCTGTCTCTTATACACATCTGACGCTGCCGACGATCTACTCTGTGTAGA
>CAJXVQ010000782.1 GCA_913060685.1 uncultured Verrucomicrobiales bacterium | reverse complement strand
GGATTACTACCTTGCCGCCGACCTCTTCGCCCTGCCCACCCTCTACGATCCATTTTCGAACGCCTGTCTGGAAGCCGCCGCCTACGGACTCCCGGTCATCACGACCGATGGCAATGGCTTCGCCGAGACCATTGCCAGCTTTCCCGAATCCGGTGAGGTCATCCCCAATCCCCGCGACCCCGCCGCCTGGGCTCAAACTCTCGACCGCTGGTTGGCAAAATCTCCCAAAGCCGATCCGCTCGATTCACTCGTGGAAGCCCACACCATGGACCTCAATGTCACCCGCACCGTCGAACTCCTCACTGAACTCGCCGCCCAAAGAATCCCTGACATTTCAATCGGCACCTCACCTGATCCTTCCTAAGGTCAATCCCGATGAGCGAGCGTCTTCCCATCACGGTCTGCACCCTTTGTCTCAACGAGGCAAGGAACCTTCCCAGATGCCTCAGTCAAATTGAGGCCTTCGAGGAATGGCTCGTCCTCGATACCGGAAGCGCCGACGACTCGATTCAAATTGCAAAGGCCCTCGGTGCACGGGTTGAGTCCACTCCCTGGAAGGGTTTCTCGGCGACCAGAGACGAGCATTTCAAACTCGCCACACAACCATGGATCCTCTGGCTCGATGCCGATGAAGAACTCACCCCGGCCTTCATCGAGGAACTCCGAAACCTTCTTCCAAAAATTGATCAACACGCGGCCTACCAGATCAATCGGCTCATGTTCTTCGAAGGCAAATGGATTCGCCATGGCGACTGGTTTCCCGACCGCGTTACCCGCCTCTTTCGAGGAGACGCCTGGTCCATGCCCCACCGCGAAATCCACGAATCGGTTGAGATCTCCGGTTCCATTGGCCGGATCATCGAAACCGTGCCCCACTATTCCTACCTCGATTGGGCCGACCGCCAAAAGCGAATCGAAAGCTACACCGCGCTCTGGGCTTCCCAGCAGCACGAGAAAGGAAGGACATCCTCACTCATCGGACCTCCGCTGCGTGCCACTTGGAAATTCTTCCGTGGTTTCATTGTCAAAAAGGGGGCTCTCGACGGCTCCCTCGGCCTGAAAATTGCATGGTCGAATGCCCTTGAAGTTCATCGAAAATACC
This sequence comes from uncultured Verrucomicrobiales bacterium, assembly GCA_913060685.1. Lineage (GTDB taxonomy): Bacteria > Verrucomicrobiota > Verrucomicrobiia > Verrucomicrobiales > Akkermansiaceae > SW10. Next base: position 1,287 of record CAJXVQ010000782.1, on the reverse strand, counting down.
GTCTGCTACGAAACCTCGGTCGTTGACTTCCTGCCCTCTCCAAAGCAAGGTATCACAGATTATGAACGCAGACTCCATCCGGGTTTTTCTCGGCTATACCTCCCGTGAACCTGTCATTTTTCACGTGGCTTCCCACAGCATTCACACCCGGGCCTCGATGCCAGTTCAGATTTCCCCGGTAATGCTCTCGCAACTCACGAAAACATTCAATCGGGAACGCAATCCGCTCCAATCCACTGACTTCTCGTTCAGCCGTTTCCTGGTCCCTTACCTCTGCAATTTTGAGGGATGGGCGATATTCGCAGATAATGACATTATCTGCGTTGAGGACATTAAAGAACTTTGGGATCTACGCGACGATAAATATGCCGTCATGTGTGTCCAACATGACCACAAGCCGAAGAGTGACACCAAATTTTTAGGAGAGAAGCAAACGCAGTATGAAAAGAAAAATTGGTCGAGTGTCATGCTCCTAAACTGCGCCAAATGCACCTCGCTGACTCCCGAATATGTCAACACCCGGACCGGCCTTGAACTCCACCGCTTCCAATGGCTGGAAAATGAAGATCTCATTGGTGAACTTCCTAAAAAGTGGAATCACCTCGTTGATTGGGATCCCGAGATTCCAGAAAAAGAACTTGGAATAATCCACTACACGGAAGGAGGCCCTTATTTTAAAGAAACCCGCGACTGCGGCTATGCCGACCTTTGGCAGAGGGAGCTTAACAACATGCTTTCGCCTCCCCAGAATGCTCTCATTCATCCCGAAAAGTAAACCATGAGTTCAAGACCTTCCAGCACTGTCGCATCCCTCATTGCAAAAGGTCAAGCTGTCCTCGAGATTGAAATTTCTGAACTAAAGAAACTTGCTTCACGCATTAACCCATCTTTTGCCGAAGCGATCTTCTCACTCCAAGATACTCTTGCAAGTAACCGCAAAATCGTTGTCTTAGGCGTCGGTAAGAGTGAAAATGTTGCAGTCAAAGCCGTTGCAACGTTTAACAGCACTGGGGCAACGGCCGTTATCCTGAACTGCCAAAACGCGCTTCATGGTGACCTGGGATTGATTTCAGAAAATGACATCATCCTAGCCCTTAGTTATAGTGGCGAGACTTCTGAAATGATCAGCTTGCTTCCTCACATCAAAAGAAGGACATCTAAGATTATTGCGATCAGCGGGAACCCCACCTCCACCCTTTGCAAAAACAGCGATCTCATTTTAGATATCCATGTCACCAGGGAAGCTTGCCCTCTCGGCCCTGTCTCTTATACACATCTCCGAGCCCA
>CAJXVQ010000781.1 GCA_913060685.1 uncultured Verrucomicrobiales bacterium | reverse complement strand
CGAGATCAGCCTCGGTCTCGTGGGCTCGGAGATGTGTATAAGAGACAGGAGACGAGTCGTCTCCATGGCATATTGAAAATTATCAGGGGTAAACATCGTCCTGCGAAACTATCGCCTAAGATCCCCTGACTGGCCAATGAAAATGGCAGGATCCCCTTGGGAACCTGCCATTTGAAAAGGTGACTGAAGTCAGGGTCAGTCGGAAACTAGGCTTGAGCCTTCTCAACGTGGGCAATGATGTCGCCAACGCTGATAAGTTTCTCGGCCTCGTCGTCGGGAACTTCGATACCGAATTCCTCTTCGACAGCCATCACGAGTTCAACTGCATCAAGGGAATCGGCACCAAGGTCTTCGATCATTTTAGACTCGGGCTTCACTTGATCGGCACTGACGCCGAGTTGTTCCACGATGATTTCGTTGACTTTTTCTTGGATATTATCTGCCATGACCTTTGGAATTACTGGGAGTCGCCGTAATTGGCAACTCCAAAAATTCACTCGTTTTTCTCTGGATCTGATCCTTGGACCTCGTCCTCCGGCTCTGTGGTCTCGTCACTCTCATCCGGGGCCTCGTCCTCATCAGCGACCAACTCGATGAGTTCGCCCTCGAAATTCTCCAAAACCTTTTGAAAAAGAGCCTCTGCCGGCGCACCCTCTTCAGGCTTGAACTGACCATAGATCATGCCATCAATCTTGGCCTTTTTCTCGTTCTCACCATCGAGATAGGTCAAGGTTGCGAGGCCCTTTGTTTCCCACTTCCGCTTATCAAGGGTCTTCATCTTTGAGAATGGAATCAACTCACCCCCCGGAGGGTAGTATCCGTGCCCATCGGCCTTCATCACCCTGGATTTGGTCCGAATGAGGAAGAAAAGTGTGATTGCGGTAAGAGCAAAGCAAACACTGGCAGCAATCAACTGATCTTTGATCTGCCCGGAATTTTTGACATCCTCGCTTGGATCGATTTTTTGGGGCCATCCCTTTTCCCCGCTATACTCGGTCCAAAGGTCGTCACTCTTGTGATCGGCCATTTTATGGAGGATCTCAGGCCACTTTTCCTCGAAGTCCGTATCCGCTGGATACATGGAGCGATTTTCGTTGAAAGGAATGGTCTGCTTTTCAACAAAAGCATTCCACGCCTCGGGGGTTGCGCGGTTTTCATCAACAGTCCACGCTTTTCCCGCGTCGTTAAAGGCCACATAATTGGCAATGACATAATTTTTCTTGGGATAACCCACTTTCCAATCGTAAAGAAAGTAGAGCCCAAAGCCACCGAACATTACCAACATTAGGGCGGCACGCCAAAGAAACCATTTGGAGGGACGGCAAATCACTTCAGAATTATCGGACATAGAGTGGAAAGAGACAATCAACTCTCCAACCTTCTGGCAAGGTTCTTGATCGGAGAATTTGATAGACTAAGAATTTCCCACCGCGTCTTCGCGGGCGATCACGGCGAGACGAAAGGCCTCCTTATCTCCGTATCGCCTGATCGAGAACTTGACGCATCTCCGCCGTCCCGGTCTTGGCGACCAACTGGCCTGCCAAAATTCATATGAACTCCCGTTTGTTATCACGGTTATTTTTGAGACACCGACCACCCCGGAGCGATTACGAGCCGAACTGGTGCAGATCCGGGCCTGATCCATTCGCTCGAATTCTTGAAGCAGTTGGTCGCGCCAATTTCGACCCGCCCGAAGTGACTCGTCTGCACCGCCATAGACTCGGTCTCCAAAAAATTTGGCATATTTCGCCCCCCGGCGCTGCAGGCGAACCTGCCAGCCATGAGTCCTGACACTTGGCAGATCGATACGTGCCAACGCGTAGGTGTCATCGGAAGAGCCCATCGGTCCGGGTAACCAAAAAGGCCCCTCTCAATCGCCGTGTCATATCGGTTTCAGGCTTTCAGTGACTTGCTGCGCCTATCGCCCACCGCCGCCTTGGCGCAAAATACGCTCTTTCATGCGATCATCGATCACAGTGGAACTTTCAATATACTCGGTCGCACCCTCGCTGTCCTCACTCATCCAACGCATGGTTGTCATTCCGACTGCCCAGCCGCGGGAGCCTTCATCAGTGATGGTCTCAGCCAACTTGATATTCTCCTGGGGAGATCCGCTGGTGTCGCTCATCACGTAGGATGAAACAGCAGCATCCCGAACAGGCCCCTCGGGTTGCGAGGTCGCAAACGTTTTGGCAGCAGAGGCATCCTCCCCCACCCAACTTCCCATGATTTCGCGCATGGCCCCTTTCTGGGCGTCCTCTCCTCCGTTCTTCACCACCCAGTTCGCTGCGTCCTCCGGATTCTCCCGTGCCAATGATTTGGCAACATTTTCGATGGTATCTTCTCTTCCTGTCTCTTATACACATCTGACGCTGCCGACGATCTACTCTGTGTA
>CAJXVQ010000780.1 GCA_913060685.1 uncultured Verrucomicrobiales bacterium | reverse complement strand
ACACAGAGTAGATCGTCGGCAGCGTCAGATGTGTATAAGAGACAGGTGTAAGTGCGGAGCTCGAAGACGTCGGCGAAGGATGATGGCGTGATGGTGGCGAAGGCTATGGCGGTGAGAGCCAGGACTTTGGTGAGGTTCTTTTTCATCGTTGTGCTTTGGTTCGTTGTGGAGAGGGAAACATAAGAAGCTGAACGCGAATAGACACAATTATCGGTGTAAGAGCGAGTCTTGTCCGAGAGCGAGTCTCGTCCGCAGGTTCAATTTTCAGGGAATCGACAGCGTTATGCAACCTTTTCAATAACATGAGAGAGTGTGGCAATGGATCGCCATCGCGCTGCCTTTGGAGAAACCCGATGCCATGATTCAAGTGGCGAACTTAGTTGAGGTGCCCGCTTGGGATGGAAAATTATTGAAAGGCCGGATCAAGGGGCGCAACGTGGTCGACGTGAACGCCAAACACCACCAAAGAATTTCATGAGAATTAGATACCTGCTCCTTATTTTTGCATGCGAAATACTCCCGGCTGCTTCGCTTCTTCAAGGCCCCATGCTGGGACATGTCGATGATCATAGCGCCAAAATTTGGTGTGCCTTGGATGAGAAAGGAGAAGTTAAAATAAGGATCAGTGAAGATCCCAACCTAAAGAACGCTCAGGTCATTAGCGGAAAAGATTTCGAGATGGGGGCAATTTCCATCGATGGACTGAAGGCCGACACTCTCTACCATTATCAAATTGAAGCCCATCAGTATTCCAAATCGGCTCGTTCCCATTTCAGGACGATGAAGCCATTGGGCAAAAGCCTGAAACTCAGGTTTATGTTCTCGTCATGTTCCGGGAAAACCGGATCTGATGAAGACGCGGCTTGGAACGACATCTCTCAGTTGAACGATGTCGATCTCATTTTGATGCTCGGTGACAATCACTATGCAGATTCAACAAACCCCGAGGTCATCACAAAGCACTATTTGAGCCACCGGTCGATTGGAGGCTTTAAACGAGCCACATCAAGAATCCCAACTTATGGCATTTGGGATGATCATGATTATGGCCCGAATAATTCTGATGGGAAAACGAAGGGAAAAGAAGACTCCCTTGAAATCTTCAAAGCGCATTGGGCAAATCCTTCCTACGGAGAGAAAGGAAATCCGGGAATCTACTTCACCTATAGCATCGGGGATATCCAATTTATTCTGTTGGATAGTCGCTATCACAGAACACCGAACAAGAGCATGGATTCTACGAATCCAGCCAAAACCTTATTGGGACAAAAACAGCTCAAGTGGCTGGAGAAGACGCTCTCTGAATCAACAGCAAAAGTCAAAATTGTCTCCGGTGGGAGTAATTTCGAATTGCAGGGATCCAACGATGGTTTCAAAGGGTTTAAAGTGGAACAGAAAAAGATTCTGGACCTGTTTCAGAAAACGGAGGGAGTGATTCTCCTTTCGGGCGATCGTCATTTTACGGCTGGATATCATATTGGCGAAAAAACAATTGAGATTACCAGTGGGCCCCTGGGAAGTGGGACCGTTACCCCAAAGAAGACACCGGATATGTTTTTCAAGGAGACCGAAGGGAAGATGTTTAGCATTTTCGAAATTGATACGCTGGAAGAAACTCCAAAAATATCATTGGAAGTCTACCTGGCCGGCACGGGCTTAATTCGTACGATGAATTTTTCCTGGAAGCAGGTGAATGGACTTGAAAAGATAACGCAGGAGAATTGAGCAATCTGACGATTCATGTAGAAGTGATTTCCCAAAGCAAATCCCTTTTTCCGCTCAGCGGTGCTCTCGAGCCGTCGAAGAGGAGTTCGCGGCTCACGCGGTTGTCGATCGTCGGTAGAAGCATGCGCGAGTCAAATTTGAAGCCCCTGCGGTCGGTGGTTTCGCTCCGAGAGCGTTAGTCTTACCGGAGCAGAGGACTGCAGATCGTGGCGCCATATTTAGGTTTCACGCGAGGCTCTTGTATCAGTGGATCGATGGGGGTGAAACCGCCCCTGTGATCAAAGCGGGTCTCCCTTCAAACAGGCGTCGAAACGGTTTAAGGGGCGGTTTGGGCTCCGAAGCGGTAGAAGACGTTTGGGGAGGGTGGCGGAGAGGAGGAGGGCAAGCGCGGGGCTTGCGAAGTGGTGGGGTTTCATGATTGATTTGGAGGGGGGAAATGGCCTCTTTTGGAGGGGGGAAATGGCCTCTTTTCTGAAGAGGGGAATGCGGACGGCAGGGCACGCGGGAATCGGGTCTGAGAGACTGCACGGATTTCCCGTCCAATACGTGTTTTACTGCGGAACACGGAAAGTAGTCTGCCATACCAGTGGAAGGCGACGCTTACGATGCGACGATCATTAGAACCTGTCTCTTATACACATCTCCGAGCCCACGAGACCGAGGCTGATCT
>CAJXVQ010000779.1 GCA_913060685.1 uncultured Verrucomicrobiales bacterium | reverse complement strand
CACAGAGTAGATCGTCGGCAGCGTCAGATGTGTATAAGAGACAGGTCTCCACCCACTTGAACTCTATCAGTGTCGCGGCATGATCACTTGGAAATTTTGCGTCTTTCCGCGGCGCTCGAGCATCCTTCGCATCAAGGGGATAGATCGTCGCCGCCACCGGTTGTAAACCCGGTCGGCGCAGGGCATTCTTGACATACAAACGATCAATCCGTTCCGGCGGATCCGCCTTGCCGTCTTCCCGCTGATCACCCCGCGGCGTCCAGGTATTCCCCGGCTTCGCCACCGGATCCGGATTCACGACACGATAGGTATCCGCAAATCCCGCCGATTCCATCAGTCGACCAATGGGCAATTGCAGCGCTCTCCGATGCGGAAAGACTTTTGCCGTCTCCTCCGTCCAATCGAGATGTGAGGAAGAGTTCCAGTCTCCACCGACCAAGACCGGAACTTGAGATTCCAGCAACCCGCGACGGTCCAGATCATCAAGCAAGGCCTGGGCCTCTTTAAAGCGCCCCGATTTCGTGGTATCGCACGCTCGCAATTCATCATCCGTCGCCCCCGGCTGATTCACTACCGCCCACTGCACTGGAGCGCGATAGTCCAACCAAATACTCCATGCCTCAAACTCCCGTCCATGATCATCCCGCAATCGCGCGCCCAGTCCATGCCACGGATGATGAAAGTCCCGCTCCACTTGTTCGAAGCGGCTCGCTACCGCCAAATGCGGACTTTTTCCCTGCCAAATTTCCCATCCCAGCTGCTTCGAAACCCAGGCTCCCAAGGTCTCCTCTGTTCCCTCCAATGTGTAACTCTCCTGCCACAAAACGACATCCGCCTGACTTTCCTGGATCACCTTCAGCACCCGATCTTTCCCTCCCGGCCCATACGGATTCGATCCTCTCTCGGTATTCCAAACGAGGACCCGAAGGTGACCCGCTTCTCTCTTCTCTTCCTGCCCAAAAGCAAGAGTGCACAGCGCCAGCCCAAACAATAACACCTTCTTCATTGATCCCAGCAAAGCAGCCAAGCCCCAAGGGCACAAAACAAAACCATCCCAACCCGCTCGGGAAAATGAGGGGTGTTTTCTGGTCCTGATCTGAAATATTTGCTAACGATCCATTTCATGAAATCGACTTTTGTATTGGGTTTTTTAGTGCTGGGTTCTCTGAGCGGGTTTGCTGATCAGCAGAAACTGAGGGTCGGACATGCCCAGACACCGGCGGCGGCGAAAGTTGAGTTGGCGGAGTTGAAGAAGAGTTACCCGGATCTTGCGAGTTGGGATAAGCGAAGGGAAACGCTGGTTGCGGGGATTTTGGAAGGAGCGAAACTGACGAAGCTGCCCGAAAAGACTCCCTTGAATCCCAGGTTCTCCAACAAGCGGACTTATGACGGATATCAGGCGGAGAGTGTCGTATTCGAAAGCTCACCGGGATTTATGGTGACCGGAACCTTGTATGAACCGACGGAGAAATTCGAATCTTATGCAGGAGTTCTCTGCCCGCATGGACATGGAGGAAGATTTAAGGGAAGTCGACAGGCGCGTTGTGCGGCCTTGGCGCGCATGGGGGCCAAGGTCTTCCTCTATGATATGGTCGGCTACGGCGACTGGAAGGAAGCGGGATGGGATCATCGCAAGACGCCTGAAGTCTTGAGATTGCAAACCTGGAATAGCCTTCGGGCTTTGGATTTCGTGCTGGTCCTGCCCGGGGTGGATGCGGAGCGGATTGGGATGACGGGATGTTCGGGTGGTGGAACGCAAACCTTCATCCTGACCGCGATTGACGATCGCATCGCGGTGAGCGTGCCGGTTTGCCAGGTCTCGGCCCACTTCTTTGGCGGGTGCGTTTGTGAGAGCGGGATGGCGGTGCATCACGGCGCAGATCACAAAACAAACAATGTTGAGATCGCGGCGATGGCCGCTCCGAGACCGCAGCTTATGGTCTCCAATGGATCTGATTGGACGGTCAATACTCCCAAGGTGGAGTATCCCCATGTGCAACATGTCTACGGACTTTACGGGAAGAAGGAGCTGGTGAAGAACGCTCACTTTCCCAAAGAGAAGCATGACTACGGGGAGTCGAAGCGCCTGGCGGTCTATCCCTTTTTGGCGAAGCATCTGAAACTGGATTTGAGCAAGATCCGGAATGCTGCAGGCAAGATCGATGAATCATTCGTGACCGAAGAAACGCGTGAGGCGATGTTGGTCTTTGGAGAGGGAAACCCTTATCCAAAGGATGCCGTAAAGCCGAATACGCCCTTACCTTAAATGGCGGGCTTTTTCAAAAGAGCTCGTCTTGAATGTGGGACGGGGGATTTTTGAGGAGAGGGTTTGCGGCGTTCTCGACGGTGAGAAGCGAGGGGGCGGGAGCTGTCTCTTATACACATCTGACGCTGCC
>CAJXVQ010000778.1 GCA_913060685.1 uncultured Verrucomicrobiales bacterium | reverse complement strand
ATCCCAACTCCTGTTGTAAAACGCTTTCTCAAGGACATTACCGACGGAAACTACGATCACTACATGGACCTTGGAATCTCCCCCTTCCCTCTTTTCAACCCTGCAATGCGCCGTGCCTACCAGCTCCCAGCAGATGGCAAGGGTGTCCTCGTGGCCAACGTCGTTCCTGCGGGCCCGGCTGACGGAATCTTGGAGCGTGGCGATGTTCTCCTCAGCATTGACGGCAATGTCATCGATAGCGCCGGCAACATCCGTATCGCCGGAGAATTCGTCGATATGAACGAGATCGTCGAGCGTAAGTTCGCAGGTGACAAGGTCTCTCTTTCCCTTCTCCGCGATGGCAAGAAACTCGAAAAAGAACTTACTCTCAAATTATTTCCCCATTCTCGAATCTACTCCATCCAATATGAGCAAATTCCCCGCTACTCCTTCTTCGCGGGACTCGTGTTCCAACCATTGGATCTCAACCTCTTCGCCTCCTTCAAGTTCGATGACCGTCGTCTCCGCCAGATCTTTGCTGACTACGTCTCCAAGGGGCTTTTTAAGGAAATGGAGGACGTCGTCGTCCTCACACGCGTTGAAAACGACCGACTTACCACCCGTATGGGAGGCTTCAGCGGCATGGCAGTTTCCAAGGTGAACGGGACTAAAATCAAGAACCTCCGCCAAATGCACGAGATTCTTAATGCACCGAACCCGCCTGAGTTTCACGTCATCGAATTCAACGGTGCGAACCGCCCGCTCGTCATTCCCAGCGCTGAAGTTCCTGCCGCCCAAAAGCGCATTATGGCCCAGGTCGGCATCACCAAGGCCGCCCAACTCGATTAATCACCGCATTCACTCTCTCAAAGGAATCATTCTTCCATGAAAAAACTTCTCATCCTCACTCTTCTTCTGGTGAAGCCCCTCGCTGCTGCTCCGGAAGACTCCTTGGTCCGGATCAACTCCACCATTCAGAAATACAGTGCTTCCCAGCCCTGGGAAAAGACCCCGCCGCTCTCCCGTCGCGGACTTGGCACCCTTCTCCCGGGTAACCGGATCCTGACCACTGCCGCCATGGCAGCGGATTCGATCTACATCGAACTCCAATCGGCCGATAGCACCAAGACGATCCCGGCCAAGGTCAGCGCGATTGATTATGAAGCCAATCTTGCCCTCCTCGTCCCGGACGCTGAGCCCGGCTTCCTCGCAGACCTGCAAGCGACTTCCATCGGCCAACCCTCCAAACCCGGCGAAGAGATCGAGCTCCTGCAACTCGAAACCAACGGCGAACCCCTCTCGACAACCGGTACCATCCGCTCGATGGAACTGTTGAGCACCTTCGTGAGTGGACGGTTCTTTCTGGGTTATATTGTGAAGGCCTCCATGCAGACCTCTGGAAACTCCTTCACTCTCCCGGCGTTCCGAAATGACAAGCTCACCGGAATCCTGACGAGCTACAACTCCAAGGACCAGATCAGTGACGTCATCTCCATCGATATCATCTCCGCCTTCCTCAAAGATACTGCGGATGGAAAATACGAGGGCTTTCCCAGCTTGGGAATTGGCACCACGACCACCGAGGATCCGCACTTCAGAGGCTGGCTCAAGCTCCCCGAAGACAAGGGCGGCCTTTACGTCACCCGCGTGCTTCCGAAAGGTTCGGCTGATCTTGCTGGAATGAAAAAAGGCGACGTCATTCTGGGAATCAGCGGGTTCCCGATCGACCGTCGTGGCTACTTCAAGCACCCCGACTACGGGACTCTCTTCTGGCCCCACCTCGTGCGAGGAGGGCCTGCCATGGGCGAGAAGATCGCGATTGAAATTCGCCGCGATGGCAAGCCCATGACTCTCGAGCCAACACTCAAGAAAGGCCCCCTTCCCCTTATTCCCAGCTACCTCTATGACGAAGCTCCCCCCTTCCTCATCAAGGGCGGTTTGGTCTTCCAGGAACTCTCCAAGCCCTACCTTGAAGCCTTCGGTAAAGACTGGGCCACCAGAGCGCCCCTCAACCTGCTCGATGTTCTCAGCAACCCGGAGGACTACGAAGAAGGCCGCCGACGTGTCGTAGTGCTCACCCGGGTTGTCGCCACCGAAGCGACCATCGGATATGATCGCATCGCCAGCCAGATCGTCAAATCCGTGGACGGCCAAGCGATTGTCGGACTCCCCGAACTCGCCGCCGCTCTCAAAAAAGCCCCGGAGAATGGAATTCACACCATCGAAACCGACGAAGAACCCTATCAAATTTTCCTCGATGTGGCTCTCTCAGATCAAGTGGATAGTGACTTACTAAAGCGTGGCCTCCCCATCCTGAAACGGCTCTACACCCTGGAGTAATCCACGATCACTCTTCTTCCTTCAACCAAGCCCTGTCTCTTATACACATCTCCGAGCCCACGAGACCGAGGCTGATCTC
>CAJXVQ010000777.1 GCA_913060685.1 uncultured Verrucomicrobiales bacterium | reverse complement strand
TCTACACAGAGTAGATCGTCGGCAGCGTCAGATGTGTATAAGAGACAGGGCTACTACTACGCTCGCGATCCCTACATTCTCCGCCGCCACGCCACCCTTCTCTCAGACGCCGGCGTCGACTTCATCGCACTCGATGTCACCAACGCCTACGTCTACAATCGTGAGGTCGATGCCCTCTGCAAAACCTGGCTCCAAATGCGTAAGGAAGGATTCAAAACACCGCAGATCACCTTCCTCACCAACAGCACCCACGTCCGCACCGTTGATCAAATTTACAATCGCATCTACAAGACAGGAAAATATAAACCTCTCTGGTTCCACTGGCAGGGCAAGCCTCTCCTCATGGCCAACCCCGAAGGTCTCTCCGCCGAACAAACATCCTTCTTCACCCTCCGCCGCTCGTGGGCTTGGTCCAAAGGGCACAAATGGTTCGGCAACGGCAAAGACAAATGGCCTTGGCTCGACCACACCCCGCAAACGCCCGGATGGCACACTCCCCGCAAACCCGAATTCGTCTCGGTCGCAGCTGCGCAACATCCCATTTCCAACATCGGTCGCTCCCACCAAAACAAAACCCAACCCCCTCCCGGAAAAACCAAATCATCCCACGGACTCTACTTCCAGGAACAGTGGGATCATGCCCTCAAAGTCGACCCCGAAATCGTCTTTGTCACCGGGTGGAATGAATGGGTCGCCCAACGCTTCCTCTACACTCCCGGAAAGGGCGCGAGCGATATGACCGGAAGAAAACTCAAGGAGGGAGACTCCTACTTTGTCGATTGCTTCAGCATGGAATTTTCCCGCGATATCGAACCCATGAAAAGCGGATACCGGGACGCCTACTACTATCAAATGGTCGCCAATATCCGCCGCTACAAGGGAACCCCTCCTCTTCCCAAACCTCTCCCAAACCAAGCCATCATCATCGATGGGAAATTCGACGACTGGAAGAACGCCCTCCGCTTCAACGACCCTCTCCACGACACCCAACACCGCAATCACGTCGGTTGGGCCGACAAGACCTACACCGAAACCTCCGGCCGCAACGACTTCGCCAACATCCGCGTCGCCACCCAGGAAAAAACCATCTCCTTCCTCCTCCACACCCGAGCACCTCTGACCGAGCCTCAAGGAAACAACTGGATGATCCTCCTTCTCGACGCCGATCAAAACCCCTCCACCGGTTGGCACGGCTACGACTACGTTCTCAATCGAACCCGCAAGGGCTCCACCACCTCGCTCGAAAAACTTGATTCAAACGGCAAGCGAACCTCGACCGTTTTCGTCCCCGTCGCATTCGACAATAACATGCTCGAACTGCAGATCCCCCGACTTCCGGAATGGAGGGAAAAGCTCGCCTTCGACTTCCACGCAGCTGACAACGCCCCCTTCAACGATCAGTTTTTCACGCAAGGGGATCACGCCCCAAACCGCCGCTTCAACTACCGCTTCCAATCGGAACAGTAATCACCGCTCGGGACCTTCCTCCAAGACAGTCTAAACCAATGCCGTCCAACTCTCGCCATCCCACGATTGCCGCACGATTAAAGGCACCCCGGATCAGCAAAAGAATCCCGTCTGAAGCCGAGGCTCGATCTCTAATGTCATGCCCTGGCTACTGACACTCACACTCTGAGAGAGAAAATAATTTCTCTGCTCCGTCAAAAAGCGACGATCTATCGAAACGGAAACTCAAGCTGCTTCGCATACAATTTACCTCTGCAAAGACGGAGTTTACGGCGCAAGCCCCACACCCGGCTACGGGCGATCTTCACCCTCCAGCGAGCCCAGGCCAATCGAAACCTCCAATACGCTTTAGTGTTCATGAGAACACCTTAATTGTTTATTGGTTTCGAACAAGCGTTAACTTTCGCCAAGATCACTGGCCGATGCGCGAACAACGCGATCCACGTTCAGCTTTGTCACAATATTCCCGCGGGAAGCCCGTCCTTTCATGGCAATCTCACCAAAGGAGAAAAGGCGCGAAACATTTCGCAGACGCAAGGCCGGCCTGAGGTGCACCACCACGGTATTGGTCGCGCTTTCCTCCTCGGTGTCATGCACCGCGAAGTAAATGACCCGGGATCCCTTGGTTCCCTTCCCCATGTTGTAAATTTTATCCCGGGTTACGCCACCTGCTTTGAAGCGCTTGGCGTAAAATGGCCCCTCACGTCCTTCACGATAGATCATCGAGTAAACCTTCGGTTCCTCTTTACGGAAGACCGAGACGAGGATGGGACGCTTCCCAACGAAAATTTTATCGGCCACTTTGGTCACTCGCATCTCGGCATCAAGCGAGAAGATGATGATGTCATCCAGTGTGGAGCACTTTTCCAGCGGCTCCTCCTTCTTTCTGTCTCTTATACACATCTCCGAGCCCACGAGACCGAGGCTGATCTCG
>CAJXVQ010000776.1 GCA_913060685.1 uncultured Verrucomicrobiales bacterium | reverse complement strand
CGAGATCAGCCTCGGTCTCGTGGGCTCGGAGATGTGTATAAGAGACAGGTCTCAGGGTGGCCGGGGATTTTTTCATCCCCATTCTTTTGGCAGCATTTATAGCGACGGTTTCTTTTCCGATCACATCATGGCTGCGGACACGCCGGGTTCCTCTTCCGATAGCAGTTCTGCTCACGGTTCTCGTCGATTTTGCCTTTTTAACCGGAATTGTGATCATCGTCATCACCTTAACAGGTGATCTCGAATCCAAATGGGAGGATAAGTATAAAGATGCCCTGACGGACAAAATCGAGGAAGTCTCGGGGACTGTTGTTGATCTCCTGGACAAGTGGCAAATTCCCGTGGGCAGCACCTCGGTCGAGCAATTCGGAGACGGAAGTCAGCTTTTTGGCTCGGGTAAAAACGATGCCGACGTTGGAGAAGATATTGTTGATAATAGTAATGATCGAAGTCAGCTTTTTGATTGGGGTAAGGACGTTGGCGGCGATGGAGAAGGGATCATCGACCGAGGTCAGCTTTTTAGCTGGGGTGGGGCAGTTGCCGGCTGGCTGGTGTCTTTTCTTGGCAGTACCTTGCTGATTTTGATCCTTACGGTCTTCATGCTTAGCGAGGCTCGCATGTTTGGTCGTCGGGTGAATGCGATTCTCGAAGCGCGGGGACCGAACCTTGACCGGATCATGAGCGCCACCGCTGATATTCAGCGCTATCTTGCCATGAAAACAGTGGTGAGTCTTGCCACCGGATTACTCGCTGGTTTTCTTTGTTGGGCTGCTGGTTTGGACTTCTACGTCTTGTGGGGAATTGTTGCCTTTGCTCTCAATTTTATTCCGGTGATTGGCTCCATTATCGCCGGTGTCCCGCCCTTCGTTTTGGCTTACCTCGTCGATGGCGGCCCGAGTGCGCTGGCGGTTGGTATCGGTTACATTTCCATCAATATCTTTCTCGGCAACTTCCTGGAGCCCATGCTGATGGGGCGCCGCTTTGGCCTTTCGACTCTTGTGGTCATTATCTCCGTGCTTTTCTGGGGCTTCGTCTGGGGGCCGGTCGGCATGTTCCTCGCGGTCCCGCTTACGATGGTCTTGAAGGTCATGCTTGATAACTCGGATGAACTCCGTTGGATGGCAGTTGCGATCACCAAGGAGAAGAGGCACCCCATTCTGGACCTCGAAGGAGTTGAGGGAGAGTTGGACGTAAATGCCATGATCGCCGACGAAATTGATTTGTCAGGAATCGCTCCCGAAAAAAGAAGTTAATGGGGAAGTGCTGCCGCCACGGTTGTCTTCCCTGATTGATACGCTAGGATCGCCCTGTGCGGAAAAACGGTGTTCAACGACTGGCCCTAATCTCGATTGTTCTTCTGATTGTTCTTATTTTTGCCGGAGCTATTGTCAGGGTCAGCGGTTCGGGGCTTGGTTGCCCTGATTGGCCAACTTGCTGGGGAGAGCTCATTCCTCCAGCCAGTGTCGATGACGTTGATTTTGATAAGCTCGAAGACCGGATCGAGCGCTATCGCAAATCGGCGGAACGCTTTGGTCGGGACCCGGATGAAATCACCATTGAAAAGCTCCGCGAAGAATATGATCCCATTCAGACTTGGATCGAATTCATCAATAGGCTTTTGGCTTTGCCGGTTCTATTGGCCAATTTGCTCCTCATGATTGCGTGTCTTCGGACCAGGAATTTGCCGCGCCTTGGGATCGCCGCTTTCAGCTTGGTGATTCTAAGTGCGCTCACGGGAATCGTCGTCGTCGCCAGCGGTCTCCGGGCTGGAGTGGTCACGATCCATATGGCCTTGGCCTTTCTTCAGCTTTTTATTCTGACTTATATCTATTGGGCAGGAGGGGGAGGGCGGGAATCCCGACCGGTGATCAAGGGACCATCGAGAGCTCAGGTCATGATTCTTTTGGCCTGTGTCATGATCGAATGGGCCATGGGATCACAGATCCGCGAAGTCACCGATCATCTCATGATGGAGCGGGGCGTTGAATCGCGGGCGAGTTGGATCGATGAGGTGTCGACGACTTGGATCTATCTCATCCACCGGAGTTTTTCGTGGTCGATTTTCATCGCCGCAATCTGGCTCGGATACAAAGCAAAATGGGAGGGGTTTGTTCCGCGTTTTATTCTGGGGATTGTTTTGTCCTTGATGGTCATGGGGGTGATTTTGAGTTTTTCAGGAATTCATGCCGCAGTGCAGGTATTGCATGTTGGGTTGGCCGGGAGTTTGGTGAGTGCCGTTTATTACTGGTGGTTGGCAGCCAAACCGCTTGAAGAAGGGGGCAAGCGTGCCTGAAGACACGTATCGTCCGAAAACATTTCGTTTGGAAAATATCCGGGCTTTCCCGGCGGGAGTGGTCGAGACCCTGGGGACGACTTTTTCTCTGTCTCTTATACACATCTCCGAGCCC
>CAJXVQ010000775.1 GCA_913060685.1 uncultured Verrucomicrobiales bacterium | reverse complement strand
TCGGTCTCGTGGGCTCGGAGATGTGTATAAGAGACAGCGATATGATCCTGAATAGGTTGGGTCGTCTGAGCCTCCAGAGTAGGAGCACGCTTATCCCAGAAGAACCTCCGTTCGTTCGCAAACCGGGCATTGATCAAGCGCATCGAGTGACGCCCGGTCGTCCCGGCCACCCCCACACTCGCCAGCGCGGTATCCCCAAAAGCATGCTCCTGTTGATGACATGACGAACAAGAAATCGTGGAGTTCTTCGAGAGACGTTTATCGTAAAAAAGCACCCTTCCCAAAGTCGCTCCGATGTCCGTGATCCGGTTATTTCCCGGAGTGTTGTCGACGTTGACATAAGACGGAGCCTCCTGATCGGCATAGGAATGCAACTTCGTCAGGTCCAACACGGAATCCTGTCCTTGGGAAACCGAGGGGAGGAGAAATACCAGAGATAAGATCGTCTTCATTCCGCAATCTAACGAACGCAATCTGAATCTAAGCTGAACATGCGCAATTTAATCGCCACCAAAACAAGCGGCCAAACTTCCAGATTAAGCTCACCGGACCAGTCGCCCCACGATGATGAGATGTCGCCCGGAGAGGACCAATAGCTGACGATCAGGAATGCGGCGATTCTTGAGTCTTCGGGGCGATCCGGAGGAGGATGAGATAGAGCGAGTAGGCGATCAACTGGAGAGTGATCAGATAGAAGGGCCATGGTCCCATGTAGTCGAAGAATGTGCCTACCGCCGGCTTCCCGTTTAAAAAGCCGTAGTTCTCACCAATGGCCCAGTTGATCGACATCACCACCGCAATGTAGCCAAGGCTCCAGTAGACCGAGCGACGGAAAGCACCCTTCTCAGGCAGAATCCCCAGCCCCCAGACCAAAAAGACGGCCGCGATGGGAGCTCCTCCATGTTGCAAAAAGAAAATATAAAATTCAATCTCGCGCCAATCGAACCACAGGGTCGGCATCAGCAAACCCTGCAGGGTTCCCGCAATGCCCCATAGGTATCCGATTTCGGCCAGGCGTTGACTCTTGGTAAACAGAGCGAATGCCAGGAAGATCGAGACGACATCGCACAGATAAAATGGCAGGGAATTATCCAACAAAAGCTCCCAGCCTTGATCGGTGAGTCCGTAGCGAACCAGCGTCAAAATCGGGTCGAGCGCGACCGCAATCAGTAACAATGACCCCATGATAAAGCGAACCTTGACGAGCCGTCTCTCATCCGCCCCGCTCCGCGCATAACCGGTCACGGCAATCGCAATGATCAAGGTCAACAGCATCGCCATATTATGAGGCAGGTCAAAAGTCTGGAAAGGACGCTCCATCAGTAAATTCATCTGCGACAGGATAAGCAGATCATTCCAAAAATAAATCATCGTTTATTTATTGGCTCTTAAGTGCTAATCTTCCCCTGCACATGACCAACAAACGGATCATCCAATTCCTCTGCGGAGTCACCTTCCTGACCCTCACCTCATGTGGTGGACTCCACCATGTTCAAAATCAGGAGCCAGACCCTGTGCAAACGACTTCTCCGAAGATCGAAAAAACAGCGACCAAGCAGACCAGTGTATCAAAGGAGCCAGCGCTCAAAACCTACCATGGTATGTCCTCCTGGTACAGCATTAAAACCAACTACGGACGGACCACCGCCAGCGGACGCCTCCTCTCAAACGGTGCCCGCACCGCAGCTCACAAGACCCTCCCCTTTGGCACCCGCATCCGCGTCACTTCCCTCTTCAATGGGAAATCCGAGATCCTACGCATCACCGACCGCGGCCCCTACACCAAAGGCCGGATCCTCGACGTCACCATGGGCTGCGCCCAACGCCTCGGCTTCCACTCCCGCGGCATCACCAAGGTCAAAGTCGAAGTCCTCGAGTGGGGAACCTGGAAATATCGACGGTCCTAATCTTACGCGGCTCAAGACAGGCACAAAAATCCCAGAAAGCACCCAAGCGGTGAATCCTCTGCGGAAGCTATGCTGTTTTTGTTTTCGTAGCGTTTCTCTTCCCTACGTTTTTTTCCAAGCCCAAACCAAGAACCGGGAGCGCAGCTGAGTTGGCTCCGGGATCAGGAAGATGACTTCCAAAAAGACCGGAAGGACGCGCAGCCCGAAGGTCGATCAATAATTTTCTCGCAAGAACCGGGTGCCTTCCTTAAGGAGCTCCCGGGAACTAACACCCCTTGTATCATATGAATTATAAAGCCTTCACACTCCTGTCTTCCTTGCTATTCGTCCAGTCTCCAAAAGCAGAATTGGTTCCAGGTGGTGATTTTGAAATTTACAAGCCTGACACGAACTACACGGTGGCGGCCACTTGGGTCAGTGGCTTCGCTAAGGGAGTCGGTGATGATATCGAATTGGCAGGTGCCGATAGCGTCGTCAGCTATTCTGACGGTAGCGCTAACGGGATCT
>CAJXVQ010000774.1 GCA_913060685.1 uncultured Verrucomicrobiales bacterium | reverse complement strand
GCCCGCACCTCACCACCGCGAACCAGCTTGCCGACGTCGTCCAGTCCGACAGCAAATTCCTGGAAGCGGCCGAAGTCTACGAAGGTGTCAGCGGCTTCTCCGTCTCCAAGCTGATCCGCAGCCTCGTCCAATCCGAGAGCGTTCCTTATTTGCCGGTGCTCCGCTACAAGGAGAGCGGCCTGCGCAAGCGCCACGATTGGGAGGAGACCTGGGGGCTTCAACGGAAGGAAGATGCCGTTGAAGAAGGGGTCAGGAGTCAGGGATCAGGGGTCAGCGAAGAGGAACTGAAGAAGAAGATCCGGGCGGCACAGTTGGAGGAGGTCGGGGAGATCCCGGTGCCGCCGAAGTATGCCGGGGCGGACTTTTCCAAGACCAGCTACTGGAGGCTGCGCGGCAAGCTCGACGTGCCGAAGGAGCGCTGGATCAGCTACCCCGGAGCCGAGCGTGGTGGCGACGATTCCCTGCTCATCGCCTGGGCCGGTTGGGACCACCTCCAACAAGCACAAGCCCTCTCTGAATACTTCATCGACGCCAAGGACAACCAAGGCTGGCCCGCCGAGCGCCTGAAACCGCTCCTCGCCGGCCTCTCCGACCTCATCCCCTGGCTCAAACAATGGCACAACGCCCCAGACCCCAACCTCGGCATGGGCCTCGGCGACTACTTCGCCGGCTTTCTCGATGAACAGTGCCGGACCTTGGACACGACGGCGGAGAAGGTGGATGGGGCGAGGTTTAGCGGTTAGATTTCCCTAATCCATTATAGCCTCAACAGTTTTGGATTCACCTTCACAAAAGTTTAAATATGCCTGATTTTGATGATATTGATCTAGATTTGCTTCGGGAGTTTTCCTCTCCGTCAGAAGCGGCGGAATCAGTCCGTGCCCAAATAAGAAGTGTGGAGAACCCGGAACTGGAAAACTCGAAGCTTTGGCACGAGCAGATTCAAGCAGCTCTCGACCACGCAATGGCACTTTTCGTGGATGCAAATCGTGTCGAAGACGACTTCTCTTTGAAGCTTGATGCCGACATCAAGGTGGTTCTTGGATCGAATGGAGGAAATTGCGTCTGCATCCGTGTGGCTCAAGGTTACCTGGTCGTTATCGACCGGACATATTTTATTAGCCTACTGCTTTATCTATTCTTTGCCGCAAGGGAGCGGGACTACGCCCGGCACCTCTCTTCGTGGTGCTTCCTCCATCACTGTCTTGCGGCAGACAGGCCGTTTCCGCTGGGAAGTCTACTGCTGACAATCGCAGCACAAATCCAAGCGGGATTTCTCAGTTTTGTAACTGAAGAACTCGCGAAGTTCATCGTCTATCATGAGATCGGGCATGTGTATCAGGAAAAGGAGGGTTCCGGTTACTTGGACATGACAAAATTGACTCCTGAACTTGAGGATGCATTGCGAATGAAAATTGATGCCGTGATCGCTGAGAAGTCAGACTTTGGCGATGAAGCAGTCGGAGTGGAACTCACAAAGTTCGTCGGCGAATTTCGCGCATTCCACTCTTCTTGGTCTATATTCCAAACATGGCGGGATCCGGCGGATAGTGTCTGGAAACTTTTGCTACCAGAGAAGGACGTGAAGGAGTTTCCTGAGTATGCATCCGACGTATTCGCGGTGTTCACGATGCTTGCTGTGGATGGGGTGGATCTGGAGCGCTCCCTGGAATCCCTAAGCACGAGGATGTCCATTTGGTCGCTCATGAAGCTGGCGATGGACTATCAAATGCGAATCATG
This sequence comes from uncultured Verrucomicrobiales bacterium, assembly GCA_913060685.1. Lineage (GTDB taxonomy): Bacteria > Verrucomicrobiota > Verrucomicrobiia > Verrucomicrobiales > Akkermansiaceae > SW10. Next base: position 677 of record CAJXVQ010000774.1, on the reverse strand, counting down.
GGCCAAGTTTTCGGAAATTTGCAGGCTCCGACCAGCCACCCTGCTGCGTCCTCCCGGCTCGATGTGATAATCTTTCATCTGCGGAAGCTTGCTGCATCGAAAGGCCTAACTCCGGATTCGATCGATTGGGATAGTTTCGGTTCCTACTACACGACGATTTGGTCAAAACCTAACGATGACAGGATCAAAGATATCCTACACCTCTGCACGATGATCGACGAGGAGACTAACGTCCCCCAGCTTCCATTTCCACTTCAGGAAGAATTCTCCGACAACAGCTCCCTACTTGCAACCGGTTACCTAAAAGTGTTTGGATCGGCTGCGTTGATCTGGGATCGCTCGGAATTTAAAGGATCGCGAGAACCTGATGATATTGAGAAGCTCGAAGACGAATTTGATGCTGGTGTTGTGGACGTTGCCTCGCAGACACCCTCTGCATTGTTCGCACCATCGATCACTCTATCCCAAGTAATTTCTGAGATTGATTTCTGTATCAAGTGAATATAGAAGCTCCATTGAAAAAAAATTCGTGACTACGAGAATGAATCGCAAGGAAAAGGAACTTCTGAAATCGCAGTTACTGGAGGAACAGGTGTCGTTCAGCGGATGGGTGAAGGAAGATCCTGAGACCTGTCTCTTATACACATCTGACGCTGCCGACGATCTACTCTGTGTAG
>CAJXVQ010000773.1 GCA_913060685.1 uncultured Verrucomicrobiales bacterium | reverse complement strand
ATCTACACAGAGTAGATCGTCGGCAGCGTCAGATGTGTATAAGAGACAGGGGAGGTTCTGATCGTCGAAAACGGTGCGGAAGTGTTTGTGCTGATTTTCGGAGAAGAAGAAGTTGTGGTGCGCAAGTTGGGGGAAGGGCTTGTCGGTGCCAAGGTGGAGGACGATGCCGGAACAGGCGGGGGCGAATTTCTTCTCGAGTTTTTGGGTGAAGGCCGCTGGCTCGTTGAGAAGTTTTTGGTAGGCGGGGATGACTTCCATGTTGCTGACGATGATGTCAGCGGGGTGGGAGGTGCCGTCGGCCAGGTTGACGGCGGTGACTTGCTTTCCGTTTTTAGCGATGTTCTCGACGTCGGCGTTGAGGTGGATGGGAATATCCATTTCGGCCATGAGTTTGCCGAGGCCATTGGCGAGTTCATACATTCCACCCCGGACATACCAGAGACCGAAGTCGAACTGGATGACGGGCATGAGGTTCATGTAGCCGGGGGCCTGGAGAGCGGAGGATCCGACGTATTTGATGAAGTATTCGAAGATGAGCCGGAGCTTGGGGTCGGAGAGACGTTTGGCGATCGAGTCGGCCATGGTGGGCTTGTAGTCGATCTTGCCTCCCATGAGTTTGAAGCCGTAGTGGCGGATGAATTCCCAGAGGTTATCGAGGCCTTTGTCAAAGTAGCCTTCGTTGACGATTTCGTATTGTTCGCGGGCGTAGGCGAGGAATTCCTGGAGTTCCTTCCAGTGGGATTCGGGGTCGCCGGAGAGTTTGGCGAGCTCGGATTTCATGCGGTCGTCCTCCTGGTAAAGATCCAGAGCGGTGCCGTCTTCAAAGAAGTTTCTCCAGTGCGGGGTGACCGGGTCGAGTCGGACGTAGTCGTCCATGTTTTTGCCGGCGCGCTTGAAAAGGTCCTGGAAGAGGTGGGGGAGGGTGAAGATGGAGGGGCCGAGGTCGAAGGTGAAGCCGTCCTTTTCAAAGACATTGAGCTTGCCGCCAATGCGTTCGTTTTTTTCAAAGACTTCGACCTCGTATCCGGCGGCGCGGAGCGAGATGGCGGCCGAGAGTCCGCCGAGACCGGCACCGATGACTGCAACTTTAGGAGCTTTCACTGCCCGCCATCTTCGTTGGGAGTCTTCTCTTGTCAACAGGGGTAAGCGTTTTAGTTTAGGAGCAGGATGGAACAGGGTATGACAGCGAAGGTGACGCGAGCGCGGGAGTGTTTTCGTGCAGGCTCAACGAGAGGGATTGAGGAGCGGCGGGAGAGTCTCTCGAGGTTGGAGAAGGTGCTGATTGGGAAGAGGGAGGAGGTGCTGGAGGCGTTGGCGGAGGATTTGGGGAAGCCGGGGCTGGAGGCCTATTTATCGGAGTATCATTTTCTGCTGCAGGAGATTCGTTTTGTTCGGAAGAAGATGAAGCGGTGGCTGCGGAAGAAGCGGGTGGGGTCGCCGGTTTATTTTTGGCCGTGCCGGAGTTGGATTGAGCGGGAGCCGTTTGGGACGGTCTTGGTGATGGCTCCCTGGAATTATCCGATGCAGCTTTCGCTGAGTCCGGTGATCGCGGCGATTGCGGCGGGGAATACGGTGGTGCTAAAGCCTTCGGAACTGGCTCCGGCGAGTGAGCGGGTTTTGGGCGAGATTGTGAAGGAGGCCTTTGCGAAGGGTGAGGTCGAGGTTGTCACCGGCGGGGTGGAGGTGGCGAAGGGGCTCTTGGAGGAGCCGTTTGATTTTATTTTCTTCACGGGAAGCACCCAGGTGGGGCGTGAGGTCGCGATGAAGGCGGCGGAGAATTTGACGCCGATTTTACTGGAGTTGGGAGGGAAGTGTCCTTGTGTGGTGGACGAAGGGGTGGACTTGATGAAGACGGCGCGGCGGGTGCTGGCGGGGAAATTTTTTAATGGCGGCCAAACTTGTTTCGCTCCGGATTTTGTTTTGGTGGCGGAGAAGGAAAGGGAGGGCTTTGTGGAGGCGTGTCGGGAGGTTTTGGAGGAGGTTCCCTGGGACGAGGAGATGGCGGGGATGATTTCAGCGAAACATGCGGAGCGGGTGAAGGGACTTTGCGATGGGACGGAGATTATTTTTGGGGAGGATGATCCGGGCCGGAATTTTTTGGCACCGAGGTTGATTCCGAATGCGGGTTGGGATGATGCCGTGATGAGCGAGGAAATTTTTGGGCCGGTCCTACCGTTGGTGGGGTATGGGGATGAGGGGGAGATGTTGGTGAAGTTGAGTCGAATGGAGAGTCCCTTGGCAATTTATTGCTTTTCGGGGAAGGGGGAGTTCGTGGAGAAGGTGACGGGGGCTTTGGCTTCGGGTTCGCTTTGTGTGAATGATACCATGAAGCAGTTTTCACAGCTCAATTTACCCTTGGGCGGGGTGGGGAAGCTGTCTCTTATACACATCTCCGAGCCCACGAGACCGAGGCTGATCTCG